>REEV01000075.1 GCA_007694915.1 Cyanobium sp. PLM2.Bin73
CCGCAACCGCAGGCTCAGTCACAGCCGCACGTCACGCACAGCCGCATGGCTACGCACAGCCCCATGGCTGGACGTCATCGCCCGGGGCTCCGCCAGGCCCCGTTCGCTCTGCGGGTCAGTCCCGCTCGTGTTCCCCTCCCCCTGTTCCTCGATCCTCCCGCCGTCGGGAGTTACCTGATGTCCAAGAAGCGCAAGCGGATCAGCCGCCGCCGTCTGGCCGGTCAGCGGGTGCTGGCCCACATCCCCACCTTCAACCTCGAAACCGGCTCCCACAAGCCGGTCACCGCCGCCCGCCGCTACATCGCCGAACAGGCCCTGGTGCCGCCGGCCCTGCTCCACGTGCGCCGCAACGAGCACACGACTGATCGCTTCTTCTGGGGGGAGAAGGGTCTGTTCAGCGCCCAGTACGCCGAAGAGAACCACTTCCTGTTCCCGTCCCTGCGGGAGATCGTCGACCGCATCGGTGAAGACGTGCTGTTCGAGGGCATCGAGGCTCTGGCCGCCGATGACTGGGAGGAGATGGAGGAGTACGAGTACGCCTTCGTCTGAGCCCGTCGGCACAACCGGGCCCGCGGGCACGACCGGGCTGGGCGGGGTCCTTCACCCTCGTCCAGTCACCCTCGCCCAGCCTGCCCCTCCCAGCAGGCCTCCAGAAAGGCCCGCAGCTCTGGGAACAGGGCTTCGTCAATGGTGTGGCCGCCCGCGAACCCGATCAGGTTCACGGCGCGTCCACTATCCCGCAGCCGTCGATGGACATCCTCACTGGCTGCGTAGGGCACCACCGCATCCTGTTGGCCGTGGGTGAGCAGCACCCGCAGAAGCCCCTGGCCATCTCCCGACGGGGAGATGGCCAGGGGCTTCCAGTCAGGGTGGGGGTAGCCACTGCAGCTGATCACCCCGGCCAGGGCCAGATCGGGGCTGCCCGTGGCCACATCCAGGGCCATGGCCGCCCCCTGGGAGAAGCCCAGCAGCACGGTGCGGCTGAGAGGCAAGTCCGCGGCGAGGGCCCGCAGGCGCCGGCGCAGATCGTCGCGGGCCGCGGGCAACTGGGGCCAGCCGGGCTGCTGGAGGTCGTACCACTGGCGCCCCAGTCCGGCCGGATGGGGCAGCGGCGCCCGCAGGGCGACCACGCTCAGCTGTGGTCCCACCAGCAGGTTGCCCAGTTCGAACAGGTCGTCGGCATCGGCGCCCCAGCCATGCAGCAGCACCAGCCGGCGATCGGCGCTGGCGCTTCCGCCCGTGATCCGGTCCTCGGCCCGCTGTTCGCCCATGGCAACGCGCTGAAACGCAGGTGCTGCTGCTGCGTAGGTTGGCCCCACTGATCGCTGATCGCGAGCCATGGCGCCCACGGCCCTCCTGAGCGTGTCCAACAAGGAGGGTCTCGTGCCCCTGGCCCAGGGATTGCTGCAGGCCGGCTACCAGCTGATCTCCAGCGGCGGTACCGCCTCCGCCCTGCAGGCCGCCGGCCTGCCCGTGACCAAGGTGGCCGAGCACACCGGCGCTCCCGAAATCCTCGGCGGCCGGGTGAAGACCCTCCATCCCCGCATCCATGGGGGAATCCTGGCCCGCCGCTCGCTGGCCTCCCACCAGGCCGACCTCGAGGACCAGGGCATCACCCCGATCGATGTGGTGGTGGTGAACCTCTACCCGTTCAGGGAAACGGTGGCCGATCCGGCGGTGGCCTTCGACACCGCCATCGAGACCATCGACATCGGTGGCCCGGCGATGGTGCGGGCCGCCGCCAAGAACCACGCCGATGTGGCGGTGCTCACCAGCCCGGGCCAGTACGACGCCTTCCTCGCCGCCCTGCGGGAGGGGCGGGTGGATGAGGGCCTGCGCCGGGAGCTGGCCCTGGCGGCCTTCGAGCACACCGCCGGCTACGACGCTGCCATCAGTGCCTGGCTGGTGAGCCGCCTGGCCGACCAGCGCGCCGCCGCGGCCCTGGGTTCCGGCCTGGCGGCGGATCAGGCGGTGCCTCTGCAGCTTGAGCTGCCGCTGCGCCAGTCGCTGCGGTACGGCGAGAATCCCCACCAGCCGGCCCTCTGGTACAGCCTGAGCGATGCCGGCTGGGGGGCGGCGGGCCAACTCCAGGGCAAGGAGCTCAGTTACAACAACCTCATCGACCTCGATGCCGCCCTGGCGACGGTGCGCGAGTTTGGTTACGGCGGCGGCGCCCAGCCGGCGGCGGTGGTGGTGAAGCACACCAATCCCTGCGGAGTGGCGGTGGGCAGCGGCTGTGCCCAGGCCCTGGAACGGGCTCTGGATGCCGATCGGCTCTCAGCCTTCGGCGGCATCGTGGCCCTCAACACGCCGGTGGACGCCGCTGCTGCCGAGCTGCTCAGCGGCCTCTTTCTGGAGTGCGTGGTGGCCCCCGGCTTCGATGGCGCCGCCCGCGAGCAGCTGGCGGCGAAGGCCAACCTGCGCCTGCTGGAGCTCGATGCCGATGCCATCGCCAACGCGCCGCGCCGTCAGCTGCGCAGCGTGCTGGGAGGGTTGCTGGCGCAGGACCTCGACGATGGGGCCGTGGATGAGAGCGCCTGGCAGGTGGTGAGTGAACGCCAGGCGGACATCGAGACCCTCGACGACCTGCGCTTCGCCTGGAAGCTGGTGCGCCACGTGCGCTCCAACGCCATCGTGGTGGCCCACCGGGGCCAGAGCCTGGGCATCGGAGCCGGCCAGATGAACCGGGTGGGGTCGGCGCGGCTGGCTCTGGAGGCCGCGGGGCAGGGGGCACGGGGGGCAGTGCTGGCCAGCGATGGCTTCTTCCCCTTCGACGACACCGTGCGGCTGGCGGCCCGTCACGGCATCGAGGCCGTGATTCAGCCCGGGGGCAGCGTCCGCGATGCCGATTCCATCACCGCCTGCAACGAACTCGGCCTGGTGATGGTGGTCACGGGCCGGCGTCACTTCCTGCACTGAGCGGTTGTAGCTTCAGCCCCACGCCCCCCCCCCCCGCCTCGATCCATGAGCGAGTCGCTTGCCTTCTACCTCAACTTCCTGCATCCCCTGACCATGTGGGGCCTGCTGGCCCTGGCTGGTTACAGCGCGGTTCTGGGCATCAAGGCCAAGAAAACCCGCACCGCCGATGCCGAGACGCGCAAGCAGCTGATCAAGGGGCAGTTCGCCAAACGCCACTTCCAGATGGGCAGCATCCTGCTGGCCCTGTTGGTGCTGGGCTGTTTCGGTGGCATGGGGGTCACCTACCTCAACAACGGCAAGCTGTTCGTGGGGCCCCACCTGCTGGTGGGGATCGCCATGGTCTGCCTGATCGCCCTGGCGGTGTCGCTCACGCCGCTGATGCAGCAGGGCAACCTGATCGCCCGCAAGGCCCATGTGGGACTGAACATGGCGATGGTCACCCTGTTTCTGTGGCAGGCCCTGAGCGGGATGCAGATCCTCAACAAGATCTGGGAGAACCGGCCCGTTTAATTGAACTCAGAACTGGGCGCGGCGCCGGGGCGGGCACTCCAGGCCATGGCTGGCGTGGAAGTCCTCCTGCACCTTCCAGGTGAGCTTCCGTGAGATCTGGCGCACGATCTGGCGCAGCAGGTGCTCACCACTGCTCTGCACCAGCCCATCGGGCAAGAGGGTGATCACAGCCGGCAGGCGGATCCACACACTCAGGTCGAGCTCCCAGCGCACCAGGGTGAGCCCCTCGTCGTCGGGCCCCTCGCCGCCGGGATCGAGTTGCAGGGAGGCGTTGAACTCAACGTCGTAGAGGCCGTCGAGACGGCTGGCACCGGGTTCTAAACGCCCACTGGCGTCAGGGGGCACGGTGATGATGCGGTAGACACCCTCGCTCTGGGGCAGCAGTTCGAGGGCGATGGTGGGCTCCACCTCGAAGCCGAAGTTGCCGAAGCGCCCCAGGGTGAGGCGGTAGCCATTGCGGCCCAGGGGCGCCACCGGCATCGGCGCCGCGCAGCGCTGGAACCAGCCCTCGTGGCAGTCGAGGTAGGCGGCCACGGCTGCGGCCTCGGCCCGCATCTCCATCAGATCGGCGAAGGTGCTGGCGTAGCGCCGCACCTTGGGGTCGTCGCCGCTGCGCAGGCGGTTGGCTGCGACTTGAAGGGCGCCTGCACCGCCGGCGGTGTTCGGCTCGTGGTCGCCGAGCGCAGCGCTGTTCAGGGCGCCGGCGGGGCTGGGGAGCAGCGGAGGCGACGACAGCAAGGGCTCGAACACTGGGTGATATGAATCAATGTAAAGCGGCCGTCGCCCTGCGGCCTGCAGCGCCTGCGACAGCGGGACCGCGCGCCGCCCTCAATCCTCGCTGAGCTCGATCAGGCGCTCGATCACCGCCTCCACGATCCGGTCGGGGGTGGAGGCACCGGAGGTGATGCCCACCCGGATCGTTCCGGCCGGCAGGAACGGCTCCTCCAGCTCCCGGTCACTGCCCAGGGGTTTGTGGGTGATGCGGTTGCCGGGGCCGATGCGCTCCGGGGTGTCGATGTGGAAGGAGCGGATGCCGCGGCTTACGGCAATTTCCTGGAGGTGGGTGGTGTTGGAGGAGTTGTAGCCGCCGATCACCACCATCAGGTCCAGGGGTTCGTCCACCAGCGCGAACATCGCGTCCTGGCGCTCCTGGGTGGCGTCGCAGATGGTGTTGAAGGCCAGGAAATGGTCGTTGAGCTCGGCCGGGCCGTAGCGCTGCAGCATCGTGCGCTCGAACAGCTTGCCGATATCCTCGGTTTCGCTCTTGAGCATGGTGGTCTGGTTGGCCACCCCCACGCGCACCAGGTCGCGATCGGGGTCGAAGCCCGGCGAGCAGGCACTGGCGAACCGGGCCATGAACGACTCACGGCTACCCTTGCCGAGGATGTAATCGCTCACCAACTGGGCTTCGGCCAGGTCGAGCACCACCAGGTAGGTGCCGGCGAAGCTGCTGGTGGCCAGGGTTTCCTCGTGCTTCACCTTGCCGTGAATGATCGAGGTGAAGGCCTGCTTCTTGTGCTTCTCCACGGTGTTCCACACCTTGGAGACCCACGGGCAGGTGGTGTCCACGATGTGGCAGCCGCGCTCATTGAGCAGCTGCATTTCCTGCACGGTGGCCCCGAAGGCCGGAAGGATCACCACATCGCCGCCTTCCACCTCGGAAAAGTCCTTGACGCCGCCTTCCACCGGGATGAACTGCACGTTCATCGTGCGCAGGTGATCATTCACCGAGGGGTTGTGGATGATCTCGTTGGTGATCCAGATGCGCTCGCTGGGGTAATGGCGGCGGGTTTCATAGGCCATCGCCACCGCCCGCTCCACGCCCCAGCAGAAGCCGAAGGCCTCGGCCAAGCGCACTGTGAGCCGTCCCCGCCGCAGCTCGTAGCCGTTGGTGCGCAGGCTGGCTACCAGATCGCTCTGGTAGGCGGTCTGCAGGCTGCCGGCCACCTCGTCACCCAGGCCGAAGCCGCGGCGGTTGTAGCGGTCGGAGTGATGCAGGGAACGCTTGAAGGCCCGGGTATCCACAGTCGCCGCCGCTTGGGGTGACCAAACTCTATGGGTGTTGCCCCCGCTCCTGGCGATCGGCCTCCGGATCGCGGGGCTCCACGGCGGCCAGCCCCAGCCAGTCCACGCTGTCGCGTGTGAATTCATAGATGCAGGGCAGCACCTCCACCCCCGCCGCCAGGGCGGCCCGGAACAGCTCGCCGTAGCGGCGGTCGGCCGTGTCGCCGGGCGCGAAGCGGCGCACATCTCCCCGGCTCAGGCAGGGCACCAGCACGGCCCTGGCTTCCGGCAGCAGGGCCGTGAGCTCCTGCAGGTGTTTCTGCCCCCGTTCGGTGACCGTGTCGGGAAACAGGGCCAGCTCGCCGCGGGTCCAAGTGGTGTTCTTCACCTCCACGTAGATCGGGCGCGGGTCGGCGGCCACCGGGCCCGGGCTGAGCAGCAGATCGATGCGGCTGCGCCGGCCCTGGCCATAGGGCACCTCGGCCCGGATCGTGCCGACCGGCCCCAGCCAGGGCTCCAGGCAGCCGGCCTCGATCGTGGCCCGCACCAGCCTGTTGGGCAGAGCCGTGTTGATGCCCACCCAGGTGGGGCTGCCGGCGGCGCCGATCACCTCGGCCTGCTCCCAGGTCCAGGCCAGTTTGCGGGCCGGTGAGGGGGCGTGGCGCAGGCGCACCCGGCCGCCGGGATGCAGCACCCCGGTCATCGGCCCGGTGTTGGGGCAGTGGGCCGTGACCACCGTTCCCGCCGGCTCGCCAGCGGGCCCTGGCTCGAGCAGTTCCACATCGGCCAGAAAGCGCTTGTAGCGCCTGATCAGCACCCCCTCCAGCAGCGGCCCGGGATTCAGGATCGTCTGCGTCATCGGCTGGGGCCGCGGGGGGCGGCGGCCATACTGCCGCTCAACTCCGCGGGCTCTGGGCTCGCCCCTCCGGTCCCACCGGCCCTGCCATGGCCCCCTCGCTGCGTCGCATCGCCCTGATCGTGGCCGCGGCCACCGCCCTCAGCAAGGTGGCCGGTCTGGTGCGGCAGCAGGTGATCGCCGCCGCCTTCGGCGTGGGAGCGGCCTTTGACGCCTACAACTACGCCTATGTGCTGCCGGGCTTCCTGCTGATCCTGCTGGGCGGCATCAACGGCCCCTTCCACAGCGCCATGGTGAGCGTGCTGGCGCGGCGCCCGCGCCAGGAGGGCGCCCACGTGCTGGCGACGATCAACACCTTTGTGGGCGCCGGGCTGGTCGTGGTGACGCTCGTGCTGCTGGTGGCGGCCGATCCCCTGATCAGCCTGGTGGGCCCGGGACTGGAGCCCGAGGTGCATGCCATCGCCGTGGTGCAGCTGCGCTGGATGGCGCCGATGGCGCTGTTCGCCGGCCTGATCGGCCTGGGCTTCGGGGCCCTCAACGCCGCCGATGTGTTCTGGCTGCCGTCGGTGAGTCCGATGCTCTCGAGCCTGTCGGTGATCGTGGGCCTGGCCCTGCTCTGGTGGCAGCTGGGGGCGGAGATCGCCCTGCCCCAGCAGGCCCTGCTGGGAGGGGTGGTGCTGGCGGGCACCACCACGGTGGGGGCGGTGCTGCAGTGGCTGATCCAGCTGCCGGAGCTGATGCGCCGAGGGCTGCAGCAGTTCCGGCTGGTGTGGGACTGGCGCGATCCCGGCGTGCGCGAGGTGCTGCAGGTGATGGGCCCCGCCACCCTGTCTTCGGGGATGCTGCAGATCAACGTGTTCGTGTCGCTGTTCTTCGCCTCGGGGATTCCGGCGGCGGCGGCCGGCCTGGGCTACGCCAACCTGCTGGTGCAGACCCCGCTGGGCCTGATTTCCAATGCCCTGCTGGTGCCGTTGCTGCCCCTCTATGCCCGGCTCACGGCCCCCGGGGACAGGCCGGAGCTGATCCAGCGGGTGCGCCAGGGGCTGATGCTCTCCAATGCCTCGATGCTGCCCCTGGGGGCGCTGATGGTGGCCCTGGCCGTGCCGATCGTGGCCTTGATCTATGAGCGTGGTGCCTTCGATGACAGCGCCGCCACGCTGGTGGGTCAGTTGCTGATGGCCTACGGCATCGGCATGCCGGCCTACCTGGCCCGTGATGTGCTGGTGCGGGTGTTCTATGCCCTGGGGGATGGGGTCACCCCGTTCCGCTGGTCCCTGGCGGGCATCGGTCTCAACGCCATCTTCTGCTGGATGTTCGTGGGTGGGCCCACCCCCTGGACCCCCCAGGTGTTGCCGGCGCTCTATTTCGGTGCCGCCGGCCTGGTGCTGGCCACCGTTGCCGTGAATCTGATCACCTCTGCCGGCCTGCTGCTGGCCCTGCGCCAGCGCCTGGGCGGGCTGCCGCTGCGGGCCTGGGGGCGGGACACGCTGCTGCTCGTGCTGGCCGCGGCGCTGGCCGCCGGGGTTGCCTGGCTGCTGGCCAGCGTCGTGGACTGGCCGTCGGGGCTGTGGGGGAGGCTGTTGCAGCCCGGATTGAGCAGTGCTGCGGCGCTGCTGGTGTATGCCACTGCCGCCGGCGCCGCCGGGGTGCCGGAGGCCCGCGATGTCATCGCCCTGGTGACGCGGCGGCTGCCCCGGCTGCGTCGCCTCTGAATCAAGCGCCTCACATCAGCCGCTCCATGGTCAGGAGCAGAAGGGCTCGAGGACGTCCTCCAGATCGCGCAGCTGGCCGGCGGGGATCAGCCGTGCCATCGGCAGGCGCGTGCTGCCACCGCCGATCGGGACCTGCACCGCCTCCAGGGCCTGGCGGGCGCAGACGCTGCTGCCCTGGTCGAGGCGGGCGGCACACTCGATCGCCAGCTCCTGGGCGAGTCCGGCATCGCCCAGGTAGAGATGCCAGCCGGCCACCTGCAGGTAGAGACGATCCGCCAGGGCGTTGCGCAGCTCATTGAGTTCAGCGGCTGAGAGGGTCATGGTTGCGGGTCTCGGGCGGGGCGCAGGGCGATGACAGCACCGGCGTGCAGCAGCAGGGCCAGCAGCCAGCCCAGGGTGAGCCAGTTCAGGTGGCCCCAGGGATGGCGCAGGCCCTGCACCACCCACAGACCGCTGTTGATGGCGGCGAACAGGCCGGCGTGGAGGGTGAGGTTCACCACCCGCTCGAAGTGCCGGTAGGTGGGATCGGTGGGATCGGCCGGGCCGTACCAGCGGATCGGCATGGGGCGCTGCGCTGCGGGATGTTCCCGATCATGGCCCGGGCCCTGGGCGGCAGTTGACGGAAGGGCACCCTGTGGGATGAGAATGGCGTGGTCATCAGCCGCCAGGCTGTGAATCTGCGCTTGTAGCTCAGCGGATTAGAGCATCTGACTACGGATCAGAGGGTCGGGAGTTCGAATCTCTCCAGGCGCGTATTTTCTCAAGCTCCGGTTCGCCGGAGCTTTTTTGTGGGCAGCCCCCCGGGTGCGCCCTTTCTTACGATTCCTCAACCCCCCTCTGGCGCACCGATGGCTGACAACGCCGCGATCAATCAGTCCCTGGTGGCCGGCGATCCCGCCATCGCGGCCCTGATCGGCAAGGAACTGGTGCGCCAGCAGACCCACCTGGAGCTGATCGCCTCGGAGAACTTCGCCTCCCGTGCCGTGATGGAGGCCCAGGGCTCGGTGCTCACCAACAAGTACGCCGAGGGCCTGCCCGCGAAGCGCTACTACGGCGGCTGCGAGCACGTGGACGCGATCGAGGAGCTGGCGATCGAGCGGGCCAAGCAGCTGTTCGGTGCCGCCTGGGCCAACGTGCAGCCCCACAGCGGCGCCCAGGCCAACTTCGCCGTGTTCCTGGCTCTGCTGCAGCCCGGCGACACGATCCTGGGCATGGACCTCAGCCATGGCGGCCACCTCACCCACGGCTCGCCGGTGAACGTGAGCGGCAAGTGGTTCAAGGCCTTTCACTACGGCGTGGATCCGGAAACCCAGCAGCTCAACTTCGACACCATCCGCCAGCTGGCCCTGGAGCACAGGCCGAAGCTGATCGTGTGCGGCTACTCCGCCTACCCGCGCACCATCGATTTCCAGGCCTTCCGCGCCATCGCCGATGAGGTGGGCGCCTACCTGCTCGCCGACATGGCCCACATCGCCGGCCTGGTGGCCGCCGGCGTGCACCCCAACCCGGTGCCCGTGTGCGACGTGGTCACCACCACCACCCACAAGACCCTGCGCGGCCCCCGCGGTGGCCTGATCCTCTGCCGCGATGCCGAGTTCGCCAGGCAGTTCGACAAGGCCGTGTTCCCCGGCAGCCAGGGCGGCCCGCTGGAGCATGTGATCGCCGCCAAGGCCGTGGCCTTCGGCGAGGCCCTGCAACCCAGCTTCCGGGCCTACAGCCAGCAGGTGATCGCCAACGCCCAGGCGCTCGCGGCCCGCGTGCAGGAGCGGGGCATCGCCGTGGTGAGCGGCGGCACCGACAACCACATCGTGCTGCTGGATCTGCGCGGCATCGGCTTGACCGGCAAGGTGGCCGACCTGCTGGTGAGCGATGTGCACATCACCGCCAACAAGAACACCGTGCCCTTCGATCCCCAGTCTCCCTTCGTCACCAGTGGCCTGCGCCTGGGCACCGCCGCCTGCACCACCCGCGGCTTTGATGAGGCCGCCTTCCGCGAGGTGGCCGACGTGATCGCCGATCGCCTGCTCAACCCCGACGACGCCGCCATCGAACAGCGCTGCCGTGAGCGGGTGGCTGTGCTGTGTGAGCGCTTCCCGCTCTACGCCGGCGAGCGAGCGCTGCAGCCGGCCTGAGCCCCGCCGCGCTGCCCGTAGGGTGGCGGCCCCAGGCCTCCACCATCCCCCCGGCCCCTGCCGTGACCCTTGCCTACAGCCCCAACGCGGCGGCCCTGCTGACCTTTGTGGTGGCTGCGGCCCTGACGGCGCTGGTGGTTCCCCGGGTGCGGCGGCTCGCCCTGCGCTGGGGCCTCACCGACCAGCCCGATGCCCGCAAGCAGCACACCCGGCCGATGGTGCGGCTGGGAGGTGTGGGCATCATGATCGGCTTCAGCCTGGCCCTCACCCTCACCTGGCTGCTGGGGGGGTTCGCCGAGCTCGAGCCCAGCAAGGACCTGCTGATCTGGACCACCCTGGCCGGCTGCCTGTGCTTCTTCGTGATCGGCCTGGCCGACGATCTGTTCGCCCTGCCGCCGCTGCCGCGGTTGGCGGCCCAGCTGGCAGTGGCGCTGGTGGTGTGGGGGGAGGGGGTGCGCATCGGCAGCATCGAGATCCCCTCCGGCTGGACCGGCCAGTCGAGCACCCTGGTGCAGCTTCCCGACTGGCTGAGCCTGCTGGCCACGGTGGTCTGGCTGGTGGGGATCACCAATGCGATCAACTGGCTCGATGGTCTTGACGGCCTGGCCGCCGGCGTCAGCGGCATCGCCGCCGTGGGCCTGCTGTCGGTGAGCTTCAGCCTGCATCAGCCCGCCGCCGGTCTGCTGGCCGCCGCCCTGGCCGGGAGCTGCCTGGGCTTCCTGCGCCACAACTTCAACCCCGCCCGCATCTTCATGGGCGACGGCGGCTCCTATTTCCTCGGTTTCGCCCTGGCGGCGATCAGCATCGTGGGCCCCGCCAAGGGACTCACCAGCGTCAGCCTGCTGCTGCCCCTGCTGATCCTCTCGCTGCCCCTGGCCGACATGTCGGCGGTGATCATGGGCCGGCTCAGCGAGGGGCACTCGCCCTTCCACCCCGACCGCCGCCACCTGCACCACCGGCTGCTGCGCACCGGCCTCAGCCATCGCCGCGCGGTGCTGGTGATCTATGCCTTCACCCAATGGCTGGCCTCGCTGGCCCTGGTTCTGGTGAACGCGGAGATGCGCTTTCTCTGGCTTGGCCTGGCCACCGCGGTGCTGATCTGGGTGCTGGTGAGCACCCGTCGGCTGCTGAACAGCCAGGACGCCCAGCAATGAGCCCCGCGGCTGAGATCCTCTGCATCGGCACCGAGCTGCTGCTGGGCACCATCACCAACACCAACGCCCGCTGGCTCGCCGAGCAGCTGGCCAGCCTGGGCATTCCCCACCTTCGCCAGCAGGTGGTGGGCGACAACCGCGAGCGCCTGATCGCCGCCGTTCGCGAGGCGGCGGGACGCTGCCGGGTGCTGATCACCACCGGTGGACTGGGCCCCACCCCGGACGATCTCACCACCGAGGCCATCGCCGCCGCCTTCGGCTCCAGCCTCGAGGAGCGCCCGGAGGCCTGGGCCGCCATCGAGGCCAGGCTGGCGGCCCGGGGCCGTTCCGTGAGCGCGAGCCTGCGCCGGCAGGCCCTGCTGCCTGCCGGCGCCGAGCTGCTGCCCAACCCCACCGGCACCGCCCCGGGCATGATCTGGACGCCCAAGCCCGGGTTCACGGTGCTCACCTTCCCGGGGGTGCCCAGCGAGATGCGGGCCATGTGGCAGGCCACCGCCGAACCCTGGCTGCGGGCCGCCGGTCTGGCGGGGGGGGTGTTCGCCAGCCGCCTGCTGCGCTTCTGGGGCCTGCCGGAATCCGACCTGGCCGAACGGGTCGCCGATCTGCTGGAGGGCCTCAATCCCACCGTGGCGCCCTACGCCGGGGCGGGGGAGGTGAAGCTCCGCCTCACCGCCCGGGCCGACTCGCCGACCGCCGCCCAGGCCCTGCTGGAGCCCCTCGAGGCCGACATCCGCTCCCGGCTGGGGGACCTCTGCTTCGGCACAGGCGATGACTCCCTGGCCTCGGTGGTGCTGGAGCTGCTGCGCCAGCGGGATGAAACCGTGGCCGTGGCCGAGAGCTGCACCGGCGGCGGCATCGGCGCGGCCCTGGCGGCGGTGCCCGGGGCCTCCGATGGCTTCCAGGGCGGCGTGATCGCCTATGCCAACGCCGTCAAGCAGGGGGTGCTGGGGGTGTCGGAAACCAGCCTGGCGGTGCACGGTGCGGTGAGCGACCCGGTGGCGCTGGCGATGGCTGCGGGGGTGCGGCGGCTCACCGGCGCCAGCTGGGGCGTCGCGGTGACCGGCATCGCCGGCCCCGACGGCGGCACCGCCGCCAAGCCCGTGGGCCTGGTGCACATCGCCCTGGCGGGTCCGGACGGCAGCCGCAGTGAGGGGGTGCGCTTCAGCGCCAGCCGCGGCCGCGCCTGGATCCAGACGCTCACGGTGGGCGAGGCGCTCAACCGCCTGCGCCTTCGCCTGCTGGCCGCGGCCTAGGCTGGATTTCCGCTCTACTGCTGTTCCGTGAGCGCCGGCACCCTCTACGACAAGGTCTGGGATCTGCACCGGGTCGCTGAGCTGCCGGGTGGTTCCACCCAGCTGTTCATCGGCCTGCACCTGATCCACGAGGTCACCAGTCCCCAGGCCTTCGCTGCCCTCCGGGATCTGGGCCTGAGCGTGCGCTACCCCGAGCGCACCGTGGCCACGGTGGATCACATCGTGCCCACCACCAGCCAGGTGCGGCCCCTCGCCGATCCCCTGGCTGAGGAGATGCTGGCCACCCTGGAGGCCAACTGCCGCCAGCACGGCATCACCCTGCATGGCATCGGCAGCGGCCGTCAGGGCATCGTGCACGTGATCGCCCCTGAACTGGGTCTCACCCAGCCCGGCATGACCGTCGCCTGCGGCGACTCCCACACCTCCACCCACGGGGCGTTCGGGGCGATCGCCTTCGGCATCGGCACCAGCCAGGTGCGCGACGTGCTGGCCAGCCAGAGCCTGGCGATGGCCAAGCTCAAGGTGCGGCGCATCTGGGTGGATGGCCGCCTGCAGAGCGGCGTCTTCGCCAAGGATCTGGTGCTGCACATCATCCGCATCCTGGGGGTGAAGGGTGGTGTGGGCTATGCCTACGAGTTCGCCGGTCCGGCCATCGAGGCGCTGTCGATGGAGGAGCGCATGACCCTCTGCAACATGGCGATCGAGGGCGGTGCCCGCTGCGGCTACGTGAATCCCGATGCGCTCACCTTCGACTACCTCCAGGGCCGGCCTGCAGCCCCCAGCGGCGAGGCCTGGGACCGGGCCGTGGCCTGGTGGCGTTCCCTGGCCAGCGACCCCGGTGCGGTCTTCGACGACGAGGTGCGCTTCGATGCCGCCGCCATCGCCCCCACCGTGACCTGGGGCATCACCCCCGGCCAGGGCATCGCCGTGGACGAGACCGTTCCCACCCCCGAGGAGCTAGATCCCGACGAACGCCCCCTCGCCGGGGAGGCCTACCGCTACATGGACCTGCGCCCCGGGGCTCCGATCGCCGGCACCCCGGTGGACGTGTGCTTCATCGGCAGCTGCACCAATGGTCGCCTCAGCGACCTGCGGGCCGCGGCGGCGGTGGCCGAGGGGCGCCGTGTGGCGCCGGGAATCCGCGCCTTCGTGGTGCCCGGCAGCGAACAGGTGGCCGCCGCCGCCGAGGCCGAGGGGCTCGACGCCGTGTTCCGCCGCGCCGGCTTCGAGTGGCGCCTGCCCGGCTGCTCGATGTGCCTGGCCATGAACCCCGACCGGCTGGAGGGCCGCCAGATCAGTGCCAGCTCCAGCAACCGCAATTTCAAGGGCCGCCAGGGCTCGGCCTCCGGCCGCACCCTGTTGATGAGCCCGGCGATGGTGGCGGCCGCCGCCATCACCGGCCATGTGGTGGACGTGCGCGCCCTGCTGGCGGAGCACCCCCCCACCGTCGAGCGCCAGCCGCCCCTGACTCCCGCCCTCCCGTGAGCACCGTCCCCCTTCCCGCCGGCCCCATCGCCGCCCACCGGGGCCGCGGTCTGCCCCTGCCGGGCGCTGACATCGACACCGACCGGATCATCCCGGCCCGATTTCTCAAGTGCGTCACCTTTGACGACCTGGCGACCGGCGTGTTCGCCGACGACCGCAGTGAACGGGCCGGCGACCATCCCTTCGACCGCCCTGAGCACCGGGGGGCCTCGGTGCTGGTGGTGAACAGCAACTTCGGCTGCGGCTCCAGCCGCGAACATGCGCCCCAGGCGCTGATGCGCTGGGGCATCCGGGCCGTGGTGGGGGAGAGCTTCGCGGAGATCTTCTTCGGCAACTGCCTGGCTCTCGGCCTCCCTTGCCTCACGGCCGATCCTGCCGATGTCACCGAGTTGCAGGAGGCGATCGCCGCCGATCCCGGAGCTGAACTGCTGGTGGATCTGGAGGCGATGGCGGTGGTGCTGGAGCGCCCTTCCGCGGGCGAGAAGCGCTGGCCGGTGCGGCTGGAGCCGGGGCCGCGGCGGATGCTGCTGAGCGGCCAGTGGGACGGCACCGCCCAGCTCGTCGCCCATGACGCCGAGCTGACGGCCACCGCGTCGGCGCTGCCCTACCTCAACGGCTTTCGCTGAAGCCAGCGCCGGCGCCTGACCCGGGGCTGGGCACGAAGGGTGTGCCGCTGCCGCTGAAGCTGAAGTCGTTGAGCTTCACCCGCAGCCCGGCGGTGCCGTCATAGGGGCTGTAGAAGATGCCGAGTTCGTAGGAGCGCTGCATCAGTTTGAGCTCCACATAGGAGTTGCTCACCTCACCGCTGAAGCGCGAGCCCTCGTCGATGTTCACCGTGGCGCCTCCCTCCAGCACCAGGGGGCCATAGAGCTGCTGGGCGGCCCGGAAACTCACGGTGCGCAGGTCCACGGCGCGGTCGAAGCCGAAGGGGCTGAGGCCATCGCGCACGGTGGCCCCCACCAGCACCGCCAGCTGGGTGTAGTCGAACCAGGGCTCCCGGAAGCGCCCCAGCGTCAGTGCCGGCCCGCCGTAGAGCGTCAGCGTGTTCTGCCGGGCACCATCCTCATAGAGGGCACCGCTGCCCACCAGGCCAAAATCCAGCGCCAGCCCCGGCCGGATCGGCACAGGCGAGTAGCGCAGGGCCGCCAGCTCCAGGCGTTCCGGATCCAGCGGTGCCTGCCACAGCTGCAGGGAACTGCTGAGGCTGGCGTTCAGCCGCGTGCGCCACTGCGTGTCGAGGGTGTCGGTGTTGAACAGTTCGGCTCGGTAGCTGCCGGCGATGGCGCTCCAGTCCAGGCGCAACGGAGCCAGGTGGGGCGTAGGCCGGCTGCTCTCGCCGGCGGCCTCGTCCAGGCGGTTGAAGGTGAGCTGGCCCTCCAGCCGGGCGCCGTAGGAGGTGATCAGGGTCTGCCGCCCGAGGCTGCCGTTGGTGACCCGCTCCCGGTAGCTGCCGAAGGCGCCGGCCTGGGCCCGGTCGTGGCCCGGCAGGGGCAGCGGGGTGGTCAGGGAGGCCTTGCTGCGGGTGCCGGCGCGGAAATTGTCGGGATCGAGGGTGGAGAGATCGGCCAGGGCCCGCAGGCGGAAGCGATCAACCGGGGCGTCCAGCACCCCTACCAGACCGAACAGATCCCCCGGGCGGATGTCCTGACGCACCCGCGAGCCGGCCAGATTGCCGCCGGGCCTGGTGTAGCTGTTGGTGCTGCCCTCGACGGCGCGCTGGACCATGAGCTGGGGCTGCAGATCCAGCCGGCCCCTGTCCCCAAGCTGCAGGGTGGGCAGGTTGTAGCCCAGGTAGAGGCCATCGCGATCGCGGCGATCGGCGCTGATCGAGAGCTGCAGGCCCTCCTCGCCGATGGTGGTGTTGTTGATCCCCCGCAGCGCCACCCGGTTGTTGAGCAGGATGCGGGTGCGCTGAGCCGTGATCCGCGTCACGCCGTCCTCCTCCAGCAGGGCCTCCACCCCGGTGCCGATCAGCCAGGACCGTGCCGGTGTGAACGGATCGTTGGTGAAGGCGATCTCCCGAGCGGTCCAGCGGTTGCCGCTGACGCGCACAGTCGAGGCCTGGAAGCGCAGCCGGTTGAGACGCCCCGATTCGCGGCGCGGTCGCCGCAGCACGCTGGGGCCTGTGGGGCTGCCGCTGCGATTGTCCGGGTCGTCGTCCTCGCGCACGGCGAACAGATCAAAGCGGACCGCCGTGTCCAGGCTCTGGCGGTAGCGCACATCGCTCATCCGCTGGTTGATGGGCTCGCCACCGGTCGCCGTCACCGGTTCGTCGGTGGGCCATGGTCCATCCACGGCTGTGACCGTCGCCCCGTCCGCCGCCGCTCCGGGGGGCGGGCCGAGGGCCGCCTCGGTGAGCAGCTCGCGCAGAGAACGGGGCCTGGAGCTGGTGTCAGCGCCGGGGCAACCAGCGGGGGGCGGCAAGGTGGGCAGCGATAGCCGTCCCGGGGGAAGCAGCTCCAGCACCGACCGCTGGGTGGGGTCGGCCACCAGCTCCGGGCAGGCGAACGGGACCTCGGCACTGTCCTGCGGGCTGGTTCCGCTGTCCGGCCCCGCGGCGATCTGGCTCTCCAGCCGCTCTTGGTCGATGACTCCGTAGACGTCCTCAAGCTCGCCACTGCCCTCCAGTTCGCTGTAACGAAGCCGGCCGGCCTGAAGGGTCTGATCGCCCCGGCTGAGGCGGATCCGTCCGCTGGCATACACGCTCCGGGTCGACTCCAGCACCTCCACCCGATCGGCCAGCAGCAACCAGCCATCGAAGCGGGCCTGCACATTGCCCTCGGCGATCAGCTTGCCCAGCTGGCCATCCACGCTCTGGCGATCGGCGGACACCAGCAGGAAGCGCTCAGCAGGCGCAGGGTCCGGGGCATTCCCGTGATCGGCTTCGGCTGCGGGGAGCTCACTGCCGGGGTCAGGGGCCTCCTCCGGGGCGGGCGCTGCGGCGGCGCTGGTGACCTGCAGTGAGGGGGCTGCGGCCAGGACCACGGCCAGGGAAGCCACCAAGCGCACCAGCCTGCTGCCGGGGATGGGGCTCATGGCGGTTGCAGCGGCGCACCAGCGGGGACCCTATGGCAGCGGGCGCAGCCGCGTCTGGGCGGTGGCCAGGGCTCAGCAGGGGTGCCGAGTCACCGGCGAGGCCCCTGGCCCTGGGGCCTCAATCCTCGAGATCCTTGCGGCTGGGGGTGCGGCTGGGGTCGCTCGCCAGAAAGCCGAACACGAAGATCCCGATGAAGAAGAAGACAACCGAATAAACCGAGATCTTGAGAGCCAGCATGGTTCGCCCTTGCGCGCGGGTGGGGGTCAGGGAGTCATCGGCCGCACGTCGGGCTGGATTGGCCCTGCCGCGGCGGCATCATCCTATGGGACGTGTCCGGCCATCCAACGATGCCTGAGGCCCCTGCAGACGGGCAGTCTCACCAATTTGAAACGTTTGCCGGAGCGGCTGCCGCCGCCCCTGCGCCGCTGGACGGCCGGCTCGTGTTGCAACCCCTCTGGCAGCGCGAGGACGGCGGCAGCGGCCGCATGGCGGCTCTCGACCACCCCTGGGGGGCCCGCCACCGCCCCGACTGGCACGCCCGCGGCCTGGTGATCTGGCCCCGCGGCGGCCAGTGGTGCCAACTGAGGCTCCGCCTCCCCTGCCCGCCGGCCTGGCGTCAGCTGCAGCAGCCGCGGCCCCAGGTGCAGGCCCGGCTGGCCCTGTGCTGGTGGGCCGACGCCATGGAGCTGCGCGTCGATGGCCAGCTGGTGCACAGCGGCGATCTCTTCGACACCCGGTGCCGCTGGCTGCTGCCCGAGGCCTGGTGGCAGGGCCGGCCGCTGGAGCTGGAGCTGTGCCTGCGCAGCCCCCGGCACGACGACGGCGCTCTGATCCAGAGCCGGGTGGAGCTGGAGCCCCTCCGGGTCGCCGATCCCCTCGGGGTGCTTGACCCCCAGCGCCGCGAGCTGCGCGAGCTGCGCCGCCGGGCCGGGATGGCCGAGCAGCCCCAGGCTGGCGCCGGCTTCCACGTGCTCGGCCACGCCCACCTCGATCTGGCCTGGCTGTGGCCTGTGGCCGACACCTGGCAGGCGGCCGAGCGCACGTTCGCCTCGGCCCTCGATCTGATGGAGCGCTTCGAGGCGCTGCACTTCGCCCACTCCACGCCGGCCCTCTACGCCTGGCTGGAGCGCCACCGGCCCGAACTCTGGGGCCGGTTGCGCCAGGCAGTGGCCGCCGGACGCTTCGAGCCCATCAACGGCCCCTGGGTGGAGAGTGACTGCGTGCTGATCAGCACCGCCTCGCTGCTGCGCCAGTTCCAGCTGGGTCAGCAGGACAGCCGTGAGCGCTTCCCCGCCCTCGAGCACCGGCTGGCCTGGCTGCCCGACAGCTTCGGTTTCGGCGCCGGGCTGCCGGCGGTGGCCGCCGCCACCGGCGTGCGCTGGTTCTGCACCCACAAACTGTTCTGGAACGCCACCAACCCCTTCCCCCACCGGCTGTTTCGCTGGCGCGCCCGCTGCGGCGCCGAGCAGCTGGCGCTGATGACGGCCCCGATCGGCACCGATGGCGATCCGCTGGCGATGGAGGGCCAGCGGCTGGCGTGGCAGCAGGCCACGGGCCTGGGCGAGCTGCTCTGGCTGCCGGGGGTGGGGGACCACGGCGGCGGCCCCACCGCGGAGATGTTCGAGCAGTTGCAGCTCTGGAACCAGCAGCCCGCGGCCGCCCCCCAGCGGCACGGCAGCCTGCGGGCCTACCTGGACGGCCTCGAACCCCACGCCGCCCGCCTGCCGGTGTGGCGCGATGAGCTCTACTTGGAGCTGCACCGCGGCTGCGCCACCACTCGCCCGGATCAGAAACGCCACAACCGCAGCCTCGAGCGCTTGCTGCGCCAGGCGGAACTGGCGGGGGTGCTGGCCGGTGGGCTGGCGGGGCACTCAGTCGAGGCACGGCCGCGGCCGGACTGGCGGCCCCTGCTGTTCCAGCAGTTCCACGACATCCTGCCCGGCACGGCCATCCCGGAGGTCTTCGAGCAGGCCGAGCCCCAGTGGCGGGCCGCCCGCCGCAGCGCCCGGCGGCTGCGGGATCAGGCCCTCCAGGCCTGGTTGGCCGCTCTTGAGCAGCCGGCTGATCCAGGACCCGCCCATCAGCTCTGGTGGGGGCTGCAACTGCAGCCCCTTGCCGGCCGCCGGGCGACTCTGCGTCTGCCCCCTGGATGCTGGCGCAGCGGCGATGGACCCCTGCCCTGCCAGCCGGCCCCGGAAGGGGGCACCTGGGTGCAGCTGCCGGCGCTGGCCGGGGTGTCGGCTGTCCCGCTCCGGCGCCTTCCGGACCCCGCAGATCCAGGGGCCATCCCGGCCGCTGAGGGGACGCCGGCGCTGCCCCGGGGAGCGGTGTGGGTGGATGGTCTGCGGGCCGGCAATGGCGCCGTCAGCGTGGAGCTGGGGCCCGCTGGCATCGAGCAGCTCCGCGATGGCCAGGGCCGGCCCCTGCTGGAGGGCCCGCTGGCCTGGTGCCGGTATGGGGATCGGGGCGAGTTCTGGGATGCCTGGGACATTGCCGCCAACTACCGCAGTCGCCCGCTGCCCTGGCGCTGGGACGGTGAGCCCCAGTGGCGGGAGCGGGGCCCCCTCTGCGCCAGTTTTCGCTGGCGAGGCACCTGTGGCGCCAGCCGGGTGCGGCTCGATGGGCGGCTTCTGGCCGGCAGCCCCTGGCTGGAGCTGGTGTTCAGCGTCGACTGGCGCCAGCGCCACGAGCTCCTGCGCCTGGAAGTGCCCCTGGCCGAACCGGCCCAGCGCTGGGCGGCCGATACCTCCGGGGGCGTGCTGGAGCGTCCCGCCGAACCGCTCACGGCCCGGGAGCGGGCCCGCTGGGAAGTGGCGGCGATCAGCTGGATGGCCTCCTGCGGAGCCGGCGGCGAGATGGCCGTGTTGCTGGATGGACCCCAGGGGGTGTCGGCCCGGGCGGATCGGCTGGGAGTGTCGCTGCTGCGGGCCCCCACCTGGCCGGATCCCGGCGCCGACAACGGCTGGCAGCGGCTGCGCCTGGCCCTGCTGCCCTGCGCTCCCGGCTGGCGCACCGCGGCGGTGCCGGAGCAGGCCCTGGCCTTCCGTGAACCGCCCCTGTCGCTGCGCGGCGGCCAGGTCCCTGCCAGGCCAGGGGGCAGCGCGGCTCCAGTGGCGCTGCCAGCGCTGCCGGCGGGCGTTCAGCTTCTGGGCCTGCGTGCCCTGGAACCGGAACGGGCGGTGATCAGCCTGATCAACAGCTCGCCCTGCCGTCAGGCGGTGGATCTGGGCTGCGGTTGGCGGATCGAGGCCCGGCTGGATGGGCTGGACCAGCCGCTGGCGGGCGGGAGCGATCCCGGATCGTCAGTGGCTCAGGCGTCCGCCCTGCTGCAGCTCAAGCCCTGGGAACTGGGCTTCTGGCGGATCGCCCGCGGCTGATGGGCCAGCCCCGAAGCGGCTGATGGGCCAGCCCTGAGTCAGTCGTCGTGGTCGTCGAAGGGGTCGCTGAGCGCCTTGGAGGGCGGGCCGAAGGCCTGGTAGACCCCGAAGCCGGTGAGACTCAGGAGCACCGCCAGCACGGCAAGGGCAACGGAGAGGGCCGGTGAACTGGTGCTGCTGGGGTCCATGGCGGGCTGGGGCGCGGTGGGGCGAGCAGGGAGGCGGGACGAGAGGCCGCCACACCGCCTGGGGTGATGTCCCGTACAGTAGTCGCAGCGATTTTCAGCGCGAGAGGCCAATCCATCCCATGGCGCAACGCACCCGTCTCGGCGACATCCTCCGCCCCCTTAATTCCGAATACGGCAAGGTCGTCCCCGGCTGGGGTACCACCCCAGTGATGGGTGTGGCCATGCTGCTGTTTCTCGTGTTCCTGCTGGTGATCCTGCAGCTCTACAACCAGTCCCTGCTGCTCGAGGGGATCAATGTGAACTGGGACGGCGCCAGCTGAGTCCCGTCCTCCGTCTCTTCTCGCGATGAACGTTTTCGGTATCGGCTTGCCCGAGATGGCGGTGATTGCCGCCATCGCCCTGCTTGTGTTCGGTCCCAAGCGGCTGCCCGATCTGGGCCGCAGCCTTGGACGCACCCTCAAGGGCTTCCAGACGGCCTCCAGCGAGTTCGAACAGGAGTTCCGCTCCGCCCTCTCAACGGCCGAGGCCAGCGACACCACCCCGCCGCCTGTCAGCGAGCTGCCCGCCAGCCCGCCCTCCGCTGCAGCCCCGGCCGCCGCCACTCCAACCGCGCCCACGCCAACCGCCGCCACGCCAACCGCCGCGGCAGCTATGCCATCCCCAGCGCCCGCCCCTGCTGAGGGCGAAGCACCGGCCGCCTGACACCCTGCGCCCGAAGCCCCCTGAGCCCTAAGCCCCAGTGAACCGTCCGTCACTCGCCGGCGCAGCGGCGAGCACCGCCGAGGCTGATCTGCGTCTGGTGGTGGGTCTGGGCAACCCTGGGGATCGCTACCGGGACACCCGCCACAACGTGGGCTTCATGGCTCTGGAGCGGCTGGCCTGCGAGGAGGCGGCGGCATTCCGCCAGCAGGCGAGATTCCATGGGGTGCTCGCGGAGGTGGGCCAGGGCCCCCAGCGCCTGCGCCTGCTGATGCCCCACACCTACATGAACGACAGCGGCCGCTCGATTCGCGCTGCCCTCGACTGGTTCTCCCTGCGGCCCGCCGAGCTGCTGGTGGTGGTGGACGACATGGATCTGCCCCTCGGGCGCCTGCGCCTGCGGGGCAGCGGCAGTGCCGGCGGCCACAACGGTCTGCGCAGCGCCATCGCGCACCTGGGCACCGAGGCCTTCCCGCGTCTGCGCATCGGCATCGGCGCCCCGGCGGACACGCCCGCCGAGCGGCGGGCCCGCACCCTGGGCCACGTGCTCGGCCGCTTTTCCCCCCAGGAACAACCGCTGCTGGAGGATGTGCTCAGTGAGGTGACGGCCGGCATCGGCCTGATTCAGCGACTCGGGCTGGAGCGGGCCGGTAACCGTTTGAACGGTTTCCGGGCCCAGGCTGCGTCAGCCTGAATCCATGGCCCGTCTGCCCGCCACCACCGCCCAGCTGCGGGTGCTGCACCAGAGCTTCAGCAACCGGCTGCTGGAGGGGGAGGTGAGTGCGGGGGGCTTTCGCTGGACCTTCTGCTGGGCCTTCGACCGCGGCGAGCTCAGCGTCGAGCCCTCCCTCGGCCGTGCCCTGATCCAGGACGCCCTGCTGCGCTTCCTGCTGCGGGCTGATTACCAGCTCGAGCCCGGTGGCGATTACGCCTTCACGGTGAGGGCGCGCTTCTGAGCGGCGGCCACTGCCGCCACACGGCCAGCTCCTGCCGCTCCAGCCGCTCCCCCAGATGGCGCTCGAGCAGCAGCTGGGCCACCACGTCATCGATGTCGCGCGGCGGCAGCCGCAGGCCGGCCGGCAGCCAGCGGCGCCAGTGCCAGGGTTCGTCGAGCTCCCAGTAGCGCTGCCGGGCCTGCAGGGTGGTGCCGCGCTCGTCCACCAGCTCAAGCCGCAGCCCCAGCTCCCCCAGCCGCCGCCGCCAGCCGCCGCTGCCGGTGCCGTTGCCGAGGACCACCCGGGCCAGCCCCTGCCGCTGCCAGTGGGCGATCAGGGCCTGGGCCTCACCGGGCGGCAGGATCGCCGCCGCCTGCAGGCGCAGACTGGCCCCATCCGCCAGCACCAGGCCGCACTTGCTGCGGCCCGGATCCAGGCCCGCCACCCAGGTTGTGCCAGTCACCGGCGCGGCCGGCGGGGAGAACCGCTCGGCTGCTGCACCAGGCGCAGCTCCACGTTGATTGGATCCGGTGTGTCGGCATCGCGCAGGGCCACGGCCTGCACCTGCAGCACCTGGCCGGCGGGCTGGTCGCTGAGCGTGCGGATCAGGGTGCTGAAGGCGGCGGGGTCGACCTGCAGCCCATCGACGATCGTGCCCTGGCGTTGCGCCCGGGCATAGGACTCGGCCAGCAGCAGATTGAGCCGCCGGCCCAGCAACTCGGGCGTGCGCAGATCCCCTTCGATCGTGGTGCGGGCCAGCACCTCGCCGGCGCTGACCACGCGCCGGTTGGGTCGCAGGTCGGGCACCACCAGCACCTGCTGCTCGCCGCGCAGCACATTGGCCGCCGAGCGGATGCTCACCACCCAGCTGCCCGGCCGCTGCAGCATCTCTTCGAGCCGGTTGATGTCGGCGGTGGGCACCAGCAGGATCTGGCGGTCCGGAGGCTCGCCGGGGCGGACGCGGCGGAAGGCCACCAGGTTGGCCTGCTGCAGCAGGGCATCGATCACGTCCCGAGCCTGCTGCGGCCGCTCCAGCTGCACCTTGGCACTGGAGAGCGGTTCGCCACTGGTGAGCACCACGTCTCCCCGGCGCAGGGCGATCAGGTTGTCCTCCAGCTCCTCCAGTTCGCGGCTGCCGGCGTCGATGCGCTGGCGCAGCGCCGCCAGTTCGCTCTCCCGTCGGCTGAGCTCGGTATCCCGTGCGGCCACGTCACGGCTCAGGCGCTCCCGTTCCCCCAGCAGGCGGCCGCGCTCGGTCTGCAGGCTGTCGCGCTCACCCTCCAGTCGGTCGCGCTCCGCTTCCAGCCGGACCCGCTCCGCCCGCAAGGGGGCCAGTTCATTGCGCAGGGTGGTGGCGCGCTGTTCCGCCTGGGCGAGCTCCCGTTCCACCCGCTGCTGGCCCAGCTGGGCGCGGGCCACCTCCGCCTGACTGGCCTGCAGTTCGCCGCGGCTGTCTTCCAGCTGCAGGCGGCTCGTGCGCAGCCGCTCCTCGATCTGGTCCAGTTCGAACAGGCCGCGCCGCAGGCGCTCGCTCACCAGCAGCATCAGAGCCAGCGACACGGCACTGATCAGGCTGCCGGTGAGCACCGTGATCACCACGGCGGTGTTGCGCGGCCGCAGCCCGAACAGGCTCAGCCGCGCTTTGCCCACGCGGCTGCCGAGGCGGTCGCCGAGGGTGGCCAGCACTCCGCCGAGCACCAGCAGCGCCAGGATCAGCAGCCAGCCCGACACGGCGACGCACGAGTCGCCTCAGTATCCCCCGCTCCCCAGCCCTCAGCTGAAGCGCTTGGCCAGGGCGATCGGATCGAACACGGTGATCTTCTTGCGGTCGATCTGCAGCAGGCCCTCCTGGCGCAGATCGCCCAGCAGCCGGGTGATGGTGACGCGGGTGGAGCCGATCGCCTCGGCGATGGCCTGGTGGGAGAGGCGCAGATCAATGGTGATCCCTTCGCTGCCGGGCAGGCCGAAGTCGCGGCAGAGCACCAGCAGGAAACTCACCAGTCGCGAGCTCATGTCGCGGTGGGTGAGGGTTTCGATCATGGTTTCTGTCTGCAGGATGCGTGAGGAGAGGCCCTGCAGCAGCAGCAGCCCCACGCTGGCATCGAGTTCGATCGCCTTGCGCAGGGAGGTGGCCGGGGCTGTGATCAGCTCCACCCGGGTGAAGGCGATGGCGTGATAAAAGCGGTCGGAGCGCTGTCCGGTGAGCAGCGACAGCACCCCGAAGAGGCTGTTCTCCCGCAGCAGGGCCACGGTGATCTCCTCGCCGCTCTCGTACACGCGCGAGAGCCGCACGGCTCCCCGCCGCAGCAGGTAGACGCGCTCGGCGGGGTCGCCGGGAAAGAAGATCGTCTTGCCGCGCTCAACGGTTTCGCTGCTGCTGCCGCTGAGCCCCCGCATCACCTCCAGCAGGGTGGTGCCGTCGTGAACTCCGCTGCCGATGGTGGTCACGGCGCCCGGGCTCCCGGTGGTGGGGGTGCTGGCGGTGCGGCTGAAGCCGCGGGTGGCGCCGACCATGGACAAGGCATGGGTATGGCGGAACCCTAAAGATCGCATCCTCGGGCACTTGTTACAACGCACACCGAACGTGGCTCCCGGCCCGATGGGTCGACTCTGCCGCGGCGCCGTCGGCCGGTAATACGCCTGTTCTCCACCACAGGTGGTGTGCAGCTGTTGTGATCGGCTCTGAAGCCGCTACATTCAGCTCCGCGCCGACCCGCCCCATGACCGCCAGCCTTCCCGCCGGCCTCGGCGACCGACCCGCTGGCCCGGCCTGCCGACCCGCTGGCCCGGCCTGCCGACCCGCTGGCTCTGCCTATGGTGTGGACCCGAAGGGCCTGAGAGCCGTGGCTCCCGCCAGTGCCTCCCGGCCGCTGCGACTGCTGGCCCAGCCCGAGGGCCTGCTGCAGGTTCACACCGCCCCTCACCGCGGCAGCTTCTCGGCCGTGCTCAGCCAGGCCATCCGCAGCGCTGGCCTCGGCAGTGACGTGCTGGTGTGCCAGTTCCTCAAGGGCGGCGTCAACCAGGGCCCGGGCGCCAGCCCCAGCCTCTGCGGCCGCCTGCGCTGGCTGCGGCCGGCGGTGGAGGCCTGCATCGCCGAGCCTGCCGGCGACCATGCACCCCAGGTGCTGGATGCGGTGCAGGAGGTGTGGGCATTCAGCCGCAACCAGCTGCTGACGGCGGCGGTGGATCTGATGGTGCTCGATGAGCTGGGTCTGGCGATCGACCTGGGCTTCCTGCCGGCTGAGGAGGTGCTCGCCGTGCTCGAACGGCGGCCGGCCCCGATGGATGTCATTCTCACCGGGCCGCCCATGGCGCCTGAGCTGATGGCCCTGGCCGATCAGGTCACCCAGCTCCGCCGCGGCTTCTGAGACCGCCTCCCGATGCTCAAGAACGACCGCTGGATCAAGGAGCAGGCAGCCACCGGCATGCTCGAGCCATTCCAGAGCAGCCTGGTGCGTCACCTCGATCCGGAGGCAGCCGCCCGGCCGGTGCTGAGCTTCGGCTGCTCCTCCTACGGCTACGACCTGCGCCTCTCGCCCCAGGAGTTCCTGATCTTCCGCCACGTGCCCGGCACGGTGATGAACCCCAAGCGGTTCAACCCCGCCAACCTGGAGCCCGCCCCCCTGCATGAAGACCTGGACGGCAGTTACTTCATCCTTCCGGCCCATTCCTACGGGCTGGGCGTGGCGCTGGAGAAGCTGCGGGTGCCGCCCACGATCACGGTGATCTGCCTGGGCAAGAGCACCTATGCCCGGCTGGGCATCATCGTGAACACCACCCCAGCCGAGGCCAGCTGGGAGGGGCACCTCACGCTGGAATTCAGCAATTCCTCCGGAGCCGACTGCCGCATCTACGCCGGCGAAGGCATCTGCCAGCTGCTGTTCTTCGAGGGCGACCCCTGCGACACCACCTACAAGGACCGCGGTGGCAAATACCAGCACCAGCCTGAGCGCGTGACCCTGGCCCGCATCTGAGGCCAGGTGCGCTGAATGGCTCGCGCTAGGGCGCGAGCCTGGCCTTATGCAGCCGGCTCTTTTCGTACCAGGCGGCGATCTCCGGTGCCCACTGCTGCAGGTGGGGCCAGAGCAGATCGCAGAGGGCCCGGATCTCCAGCTGGGCATCGAGCTTGGCCCGCAGATCCAGAAAGTGCAGCAGAGCCCGCAGGCTGAAGCTCACCACGAAGTGCTGGCGGTAGTCGAAGGGCAGGATGCCACGGGCGTGTTCCTCGGCATAGCCGGCATCCAGCAGGTCGCGGTAGCGCTCGGCGGCCTGACGGCAGAGCTGGAGATCGATCCCGCGCTGCTCGCCGGTGTAGGCATATTTCTTGCCCTGGCGGTCGGCGTACTCGCCCACGGGCCGGAGATAGAACACCTCCTCCAGCTCCAGGTCGCCGTTGGCGGCGCGGCGGATGCGGTCGCCGGTGTAGCGCATCGACTGCACATCGAAGCTCACACCCACCCGGTGGGTGCGGGCCTGTTGCATCACCGAGTGGGGGAACCAGCCCACATTGAGCACGATCTGGGCGTGCTCCAGGGGGCCGTAGTGGCCCCGTTCACCGGCCAGCAGCCGCTTCACGCAGATCTCGCCGGCGCGCCGCTCCTCCGGCCAGACCTGCAGATCGCTGGCCACGAAGTCCTCGCTGTAGTCCTGGTGCATGGCCGCCCACACGCACTGCTGCGGGTTGGGGGTGGCGGCGATGCGCTGCACCCGGAAGCGCGGGTCGATGCTGGGCTCAGCCATGGCTGCGCGGGGCGATGGGGGCCGGCGTGCCGGAGCTGGGCACTGCCTCCAGGCGGCTCAAGGCTCCCACCCCTGCCAGCTCAGGCAGGGGTTGATCGGCGAGCAGGGCGGCGGTGAGAGCCTCCAGTTCCGATCCGGAGCGGGCGCCGATGGAGCGGCCCCGGTTGGTGCCGGCGGCATCGAACAGTTCCAGGTGGGGGATGCCGTTCACCGCGTAGCGCTCCAGTTCCGGTTGCCAGCGAGGGTTGTCCACGTTCAACAGCACCACATCGAGGTGGCCGCGCTGCTGCCGTTCGATGCCCTCCATCGCCGGGGCCATGGCCCTGCAGGATTCGCACCAGTCGGCGTAGAACTCCACCACGGTGGGTGTGCCATTGGCCAGAGCTGTGCTGAGCTCCGGGGAGCGCCGGGCCATCGCTTCCAGCGGCGCCTGCTGCGTCAGAGCGCCCCGCTGCCACGCCACCAGCAGGGCGAGCAAGGCGGCGATCGCCAGCAGCACTACACGTTCCCGGCGGCCGGGGCCGGCCGTGGGTTGCGTGCTGCTCACGTCTGTGCTGCTCATGGTTGTGGGCTGCTCCAGGCTGGTGGCACTCTGCCAGGGGTTGTCCCGCCGCCGCTGACCCCGCCCCCTGATCTCGCAGCCTCCGAACCATGAAGCGCCGCCTCACCCTGCATTTCCCCCGGGAGGTGGTGCACCAGCCGATCACCTACCGGCTGGCTGTGGATTTCGACATCGCCGCCAAGATCCTGCGCGCCCAGATCGCCCCCAACCAGAGCGGCACCATGGTGGTGGAACTCTCGGGCGACATCGACGAGCTCGCCGCCGCCGAGACCTGGCTGGAGAGCCAGGGCCTGGGCCTCAACCGTGCTCCCGGTGAGATCGCCATCGACCGCCAGCTCTGCATCGACTGCGGCATCTGCTCCAGTGTCTGTCCCAGCGGTGCCCTCAGTGTCCAGGCTCCCGACTGGCGGCTGCAGTTCGATGCCAGCCGCTGCCTGGTGTGCGAGCAGTGCATTCCCAGCTGCCCGGTGGAGGCCATCGCCCTTGTGCTCGATCCAGCCTGAGCCATGGCTGTGCTGGCCGCTGTTGTCGCGTCCCTGTTGCGGCTGCTGGTGCTGCCGCTGAGGGCGCCCCTGGTGCTGCTGCTGGTGGCGGTGGCGGCCTACATCGGCACGTCCTGGCGGGTGCCACCGACGCCGGGCGATGGCCTGCTGGCGTCGCTGAGCTGGCTGGCGTCGTTCGACGCTCTGCAGACCCTGCTGGTGGTGGTGGTGTGCAGCATGCCGCTGCGACTGCTGCGCGGCGTCACCGGACTGATGGCGGCCAGCCAGGTGATGACCCTGGTGCTCACCCTGCTGATCGTCACCGTGGCCGCGATCTATCTGCTGCGGCTGGAGGTGCTCTCGCGCGTGCTGATCCTGGGCTCGGCTGTGTTGCTGGCCAGGGTGGACCTGGCCCGGATCCGGGTGGTGCCGCCACCGCTGCGGCTGTCCTGCGGCCTCAGTGTGCTGGTGCTGGTCAGCTGTGCCCTGGGCCGCTGGCTGATCAGCCGGGCCTGATGGGGCGACCGAGATCAGCCTGGGTTGGCAGGCGCTGACGGGCAGACCGGTGGCCGGGGCTCCTGAAGGCTCCAGAGGTTGCCCATCACCTTCTTCACGTAGAGGCGGGTTTCCGGGAAGGGGATGGCCTCCACCCACAGCTCAGGTTCACGGCTCAGGCGTGGATCGATCCACCCGGCCACGGCGTTGGGGCCGGCGTTGTAGCTGGCCACCGCCAGCAGCGGATTCCCCTGCCAGCGCTGCAGCAGCTGGCGCAGGTAGCGGGCCCCCAGGCTGGCGTTGAGGGCCGGCTGTTCGAGTTCGCCGGCCTGCAGCGGGCGGCCGATCAACTCCTCCGCCGTGGCGGGCATCAGCTGCAGCAGCCCCACCGCCCCCACCGGCGAGCGCACCGTGGGCGAGAAGCGCGACTCCTGCTTGGCCACCGCCGCCAGCAGGCTGGCGGGCACGGCGGCCTCCTCGCCGGCGGCGTTGAGCTCCTCAGCGAAGGCCGGCCTGTGCAGCTCCCGCTCCAGCACCTTCGCCCCGTGGCAGTCCCCGGCCGGCAGCCTCAGGCTGGCCTGCTCGAGCAGGCCCAGGCCGAGCCAGTGGTCGCCCACCTCCCGGCGCAGGCGACCTTCGTGGATCTGGGCCGCCGGATCGTCGCTGGCCCGCTGCTGCCGGCCCAGCAACCAGTGCTCCCACGCTTCCAGGGGCTGGTACAGCCGCCAGAGGCGATCCAGGGTGGGATCACCGCTGCCGAGGGGGTGCCAGAGGGGCTCGGCCAACGGCGGCGCCAGCTGGGCATCGAGCACCACGTCCCCCTGGCCCAGACGGGCCGCCGCCCGCCAGCCGTAGTAACCGCCAGGCTGCTGCTCGAGCAGGGCTCGCCAGATGTCCTCGGCCTCCTGCCGTTGGCCGAGTTGCCAGCGGGCCAGGCCCCGCCAGAAGCGCCGGCGGCCCTCCAGGGCGAGCGGCAGCTGCCCCTCGAGGCTGGGTTCATCGAGCAGCAGAGCCGCCTGGCTCCAGTTGCCCTCCAGAGCCTGCTCCCGGGCCTGGTGCCACTGCAGCTCCCAGCTGGCGGGATCGTCGGGCCACCGGCGCAGCACCGCCAGCACGCGCAGCGGATCGCTGCCGTCCCGGGCCAGCCGGGCCTGGGCCGGGGCGCTGCCGCGCAGGGCAGCGGGCAGCTGCTGGATGGCCTCCAGGCTGGCTGCGCTGCGCCCCTCGCCGAGCAGCCGCACCGCCTCGAGCGCCTCGTCGCTGGCCGGAGCGCGGCGGGCCAGGGCGAGCAGCCGTGCTTCCGCCTCCTGCTCCCGCTCGGGATCGAGCAGCAGGGCGCGGGCCAGGGCCAGGTCGGTGGCGGGGCTGGCGGCGGAACCCCCCAGGCAGCTCTCGGCTGCCGCCCCATCGCCGAGCTGGGCCAGGGCGGCCGCGAGCTCGTCCCGCTCGTCGCTGCTGAGGGCCCCCTGGTCAGCTCCGCAGCGGCGCTGCAGCTGCGCCTTCGCCCCGGGCCAGCGCGCTCCCCAGCGGGCCAGGTGCAGGGCCCCATCGGGCCCCAGCTCCAGGGCGGCGGCCAGGGCCGCCGGATGGCCGGCAAACCGCGCCAGCAGCTGCTCCCGCAGGGCCGGCTGCTGGCGCCCGAGGCTGTAGAGGGCATCGGCGCTGGCGGGATCGGCTGGAAAGCGCCGCAGCAGGGCCTGCCAGCGCCTGGCCGCCAGGCCGTCGTCACCCTGCTGCTCCGCCGCCAGGGCCTCCCGTTTCAGCGCCAGTGCCGCCAGGGGATCGGATCCCCAGCCCTGGCCGCGCAGCAGCTGCCGCTCGGCCTTGAGCTGCTCAGGCTGCCGCTGGCTGTGGCCGTCGCCGCCGCGGCCCGCCAGCAGCAGCGCCGCTTCACGGCGCCGCTCGGGATCGGGATCCAGCCGCCAGCTGCGCTCCAGGCTGCGGCTTGAGAGCGCGGGGGTGAGCGCCGGCCGCTGCTGCAGCAGCAGGCGGCCGCCGAGCAGCAGAGCGGCGCTGCCCAGGCAGCTCACGGCCAGAAACAGGGGGAGGCGCTGCACGGGCCGGCCGGGATGACGGGCGGCATTCTGGTGGCCCGTCGCCCCGCTGCCCATGCGCCGGCCTGCCCTGCCGCCCTACCTCTCCAGCCTCCCCGGCAGCGGCCAGCGTGTGCGGGCCCTGCGGGTGCTGGGCCTGGCCCTGTTGGTGTTGGTGTTGCGCCCGTGGCTGCCGTTCAGCTGGTTGCCGGGCTGGGTGGTGGGCGCTCTGCTGCTGTGGGCGTTGCTGGAGCTGTGCGGCTGGGTGTGGTGGCCCCGGCGGTGGCGCTGAGCTCAGCGGCGCTGAACCCATCGGCGTTGCGCCAGCTGGCACGGCAGGGCTGGGCGCCTGGCCCGGCCGGACATACCCTGGCCCCAGCACCCCCGTCGCCATGAGCCAGCCGACCAGCCACCCGCTGGGTCATCCGCTCGGCGAGGGCATCGCCGGGTTCGGCACCGACGGCATCCGCGGTCAGGTGGGCAGCCAGGTCACGCCAGCCCTGGCGCTCCAGGTGGGTTTCTGGTGCGGCCAGGTGCTGCCCGCCGGTGCCCCGATTCTGATCGGCCGGGACAGCCGCAGCAGCGGGCCCATGCTCGCCGCCGCCCTCACCGCTGGCCTGACGGCGGCCGGCCGGGAGGTGTGGCACCTGGGGATCTGCCCCACCCCGGCCGTGCCCGGTGCCATCCGCAGTGCCGGCGCCGCCGGCGGCCTGATGGTGTCGGCCAGCCACAACCCCCCGGGGGACAACGGCATCAAGGTGTTCGGGCCCTCGGGGGCGAAGCTCAGCGCCGAGCTGCAACAGGCGATCGAGGCCGGGCTGGCCGGCCGCAGCCCGCTGCCGGAGTTCTGCAGCAGCGGCCGCAGTGTCGAGCGGCCCGATCTGGTGGCCTACTACCGCCAGGCCCTGGTGGCCAGTGCCGAGGGCCGCAGCCTCGCCGGCTGCCGCATCGTGCTGGATCTCTGTCATGGCTCGGCCACCGCCTGCGGCGAGGCCGTGTTCCGCGCTCTCGGCGCTGAGGTCACGGTGCTGCACGGCGAGCCGGACGGCGAGCGCATCAATGTGACCTGCGGCAGCACCCACCTCGAGCCCCTGCGCCAGGCCGTGCTGGCCTGCGGAGCCGAGATCGGCTTTGCCTTCGACGGCGACGCCGACCGCATGCTGGCGGTGGACGGCCGCGGCCGGGTGGTGGACGGCGATCAGATCCTCTACCTGTGGGGCTCGGCCCTGATGGAGGCCGGCAGTCTTCCCGATCACCGCATCGTCGCCACGGTGATGAGCAACCTCGGCTTTGAGCGGGCCTGGCAGCAGCGTGGCGGGGTGCTGGAACGCACGCCCGTAGGCGACCAGCACGTGCACCGGGCCATGGAGGAATTCGGCGCGGGCCTCGGGGGTGAGCAGTCGGGCCACATCCTCTCGGCCCGCCATGGCATGAGCGGCGATGGCCTGCTCACGGCCGTGCAGGTGGCCACCCTGCTGCACGGCCAGGGTCTCAGCCTGGCGGAGTGGCTGGACGGCAGCTTCCGCCCCTATCCCCAGCAGCTGGTGAATGTGCGCGTCCCCGACCATGAGCGGCGCCGCCATTGGCGGCAGTGCGCGCCCCTCTGCCGGGAGCTGGAGCGGGCCGAGGCCGAGATGCACGGCCAGGGCAGGGTGCTGGTGCGCGCCAGCGGCACCGAGCCGCTGCTGCGGGTGATGGTGGAGGCGGCCGAACCCCAGCTGGTGCAGCGCTGGGCCAGCCAGCTGGCCGCCGCCGCCGAGCTGCATCTCAACGCCGCCTGAGCTCCAGCTGCTCGCGGGCCAGGCTGAGGGCGCCGGCACAGGCATCAGCGGCTGGTGGCTCCAGCCTGGCCGCGGGCAGGTCGCGGGCCAGGGCGAGCTCCAGCTCCAGGCGCAGCAGGGCCAGATGGCTCAGCGCTCCACCCAGGGGCCACACCGGCGGCCGCTCCAGGCTCAGCCGGCGGCTGATCGCCGCGGCCATCGCCGCCAGGGCCGTGGCGTTGCGGCGCACGATCGCCAGGGCGCAGGCATCGCCGGCCTCGGCGCAGGCGAGCACCACCGGCGCCAGGGCCGCGAAGCCTGCGGCGCCGAACCCGGGCTGCACCACCTGGGCCTTGATCGCCGCCGCCGCTCCCGGATCCTCGGGGTCCAGGTCCAGGGCGTGCCACAGGCGCTGCCGCAGCACGCTCCCGGGCCGGCGGCCATCGGCCATCTCCAGGCTGGCGCTGAGGCCGTCCCGGCCGATGTCCATCGCCGAGCCGGCCCCATCGAGCAGCCAGCCCCAGCCGGCACAGCGGTGCTCCACGCCCTGGCGGTTGCGGCCCACGGCGATGGTGCCGGTGCCGCTGATCAGCACCACCCCTTCCTCGGCCGTGCCCATGGCCCCACGCAGGGCCGTGCGCTCATCGCCGGTCACCACCAGCTGCTGGGACGGCAGCGCGAGGGCCGCGGCCGCCAGTTCCAGTCCCTGGACCTGCACGGCACTGCCCCCTTCGATGCCGCTGGCACCGACGGCGGCGGCCAGCAGCGATCCCCCGGCTCCGGCCGGGAGCGCCTCCAGGGCCTGCGCCAGGCTCAGCCGGAGGGCCCGGCGGAAGGCCTCGGGTCCGCCGTTGCTGGCCAGATGGCACACACCGGGGCCAGTCCCTTCCACGAGGATCGCCCCGCTGCCGGCGTTGGCCAGGCGGCAGCGGGTGTGGGTCTGGCCGGCATCGAAGCCGGCGATCAGGTCAGCCACCGGCCCTGCCCTCTGCGGGCGGGCGGCTGCCAGGGTCCGCCGCCGAGAGGGTGGCCAGGCAGAACCAGCCCGTGAGCTGCACCTCCGGCCGGAAGAAGATGGTGTCGGTGAGACCCTGCACGCCCAGCCCGGCGATCACCGCCAGCACCCCCAGGGCCGGCAGCGCCATGGCACCGTTGCGGCGCCAGATCGCCACACCCCGCTGCAGGCTCGCCAGCACCAGCCCGATGCCGGCCAGCAACCCGGGGATGCCCGCCTCCACCGCCAGTTCCAGGGGGATCGAGTAGGCACTGAGGGCGTTGAAGCGGGGCTGCTGGTAGAGGGGGTAGATCAGGTTGAAGGCGTCGTTGCCGGGGCCGATCCCCAGCCAGGGCCGGGCCTGGATCATGTCCAGCGCCGCCAGCCAGACGTTGATGCGGAAGTTGTTGGAGCTGTCGCCCCGCCCGGCCAGCAGGCTCAGCACCCGCACCCGCAGGGGCTCCACCTGCACCACCAGCACGGCCAGCAGGGCGGCACCGCCCACCAGCACCAGCACGGGCACCAGCCGCCGCCACAGGGGCGGCCAGCGCCGCGTCTGCTGGATGGCCAGCAGCAGCACCACCACGGCCGCCGCGGCCACCAGTCCCATCCAGGCGCCGCGGCTGTAGGTGAGCACGAGGGCGGCGAGACCCAGCACCAGGGCCGCCAGGGCGAACAGCCGCCGCGCTGGCGGCCGCCAGCGCAGCACCGCCACCAGGGCCAGGGGCAGGATCGGCAGCAGGTAGCCCGCCAGCAGGTTGGGGTTGTCGAGGGTGCTGTAGATGCGCACCGTGCCCGCGGCCACGGAGGTGGGATCGACCCAGCCGGCCAGCTCCGAGGTGTCGGCGTAGAGCTGGCGCAGGCCGATCACGCTGGTGAGCAGCGATCCCCCCAGCAGGGAGGCCACGATTCGGTCCCACCACAGCGGTGCGGCGCTGAGCACCTCCTGCATCAGGGCGTAGACCCCCAGGTAGCTCACCAGCTTCACCAGGCCCTTGAGCGCCGCGTTCGGCACCGGTGAGAAGCCGGTGGCCACCAGAGCCACCGCCAGGATCACCAGGATCCAGGCGTTGATGGCGCCGATTCCCCGGGCCGGCCGGCGCAGGGCCAGCAACAGCCACAGCACGCCGCTGGCCAGGATCAGCAGGCTGAGGCCGGCGCGGCTCACCAGCGGCAGGCCCGCCATCAGGGCGCAGAGCACCAGGCCCGCCAGGGACACCAGCCGCTGGCCCACCGGCCCCACCCGCCAGTCCGCCAGCAGGCCCTGCCAGCGCAGCAGCAGCGGCGGTGCGGGGGAGAGGCTGGAGTCGCCCACGGCAGGCCCTGGTGAGGTCAGGGGGGATTATCGGCCGCTGCCTCCTCCAGCAGTGCCAGAGGCGGTGGGGGCTGGCGGTTGCGCTGGAACAGCACCCGGTACACCGGCAGGCCCTGCCGGAGCACATGGGCTTCGCGCTCGGTGGCCACCCGCAGCGGGTTGGCGCCGCGCCAGGGCCGTTCATCCTCCGGCGGCCGCTGGAAGCAGCCCGAGGCCTCCACCAGCTCCACCATCGGCTCGATCACGGCCAGCACATCGCTCTGCAGGAACAGCTCCCGCCCCGGCGCCAGGGCCCGGGCCAGGGCCAGCAGCAGGGCGGGCTGCAGCACCCGGCGCTTGTGGTGCTTCTTCTTGAACCAGGGGTCGGGGAACTGGATGCTCACCCGCTCCAGCAGACCTGGCTCCAGGGCGTCCAGCCACTGCTCCAGGCTGACGTTGGCGTTGCAGAACAGCACCTGCAGATTGGTGAGCCCGAGGGCCCGCCGCTCGGCCTCGGCCGCCTCCACCAGGGGGCGGCGGATCTCCACCCCCAGATGGTTGCCCCAGGGCTTGGCCTGGGCCAGGGCCAGCAGGAAACGCCCCCGGGCGCAGCCGATGTCGAGGTGGATGGGCCGCTCCGGGTGCTCGAAAAGCTGGGCTGGCGGCGGCAGTACCAGGGGCTGCTGGTAGATGCGGCTGAGGGGATTGACGTGCTGCCGCACCATCAGCCGTCGTTGTTCGGCACCAGAAACGCCCAGCTGGCGGTGTAGCCGTGCAGGTGGGTGCTGCCGCCCACCGGGCCGATCTCGCCGTTGCAGAAGGCGCCGGCCACCGGCAGGGCGCCGAACACCTCGCGGGCCACCGTCACGTCGCCGTCGGGGCCGCCGTAGAGGCCCTGGCCCCGCCCCAGACAGGCGAACAGCAGGGCCACCAGCGGTTCGGCGGGCCGGCCTCGCTGCCGGCGCAGCAGCAGCTCCAGCTCCTGCCGGGAGGTGGTGCCGTCGCGCAGCTGGAACTGCACCTGCTGGCCCACGCGCATGCGCTCGGCCACCGCCACGGCCCCGTTGCGGGGATCCACCCCCAGCAGGTTGCGCACCAGAAAGGTGGGGGCCTCGCCGTCACCGTTCTCTTCGCTGCCACTGCCACTGCCACTGCCGCTGCCACTGCCGCTGCCGCTGGCTCCCCCGCCGCTGGCTTCGAGCCGGAAGTTGTCGCGCCCCACCCCCAAAAACAGCGAGTGCTTCACCAGTTCCCGTTCTTCGGCGCTGAGGTCGGTGAGGATCGCCTGCAGCGCTGCCACCGGCGTGCTCTGCCGCTCGCCGCAGCTGAGCCTGAGCACCACATTGCGCTGGGCCTCCTCCACCTCGAACACCGGTCCGATCGGGCGGCAGCCCTGGGCCACCACCGGATCGAGGCTCCAGGCACCGTCGATCAGGCAACCCACGGCGCCGCCGCAGACCTGCTGCTCAAACAGCAGTGAGCTGCTGGAGGCGCTGTGGGGACAGGCGATCCCGCCCACCTTGGTGGCGGCGGGGCAGGCGTAGTCGAGGCCGCTGATCAGGTCATTGATGCCCGCGAAGCCGGGGTCGATCAACAGCAGCATCGAGCGGCTGGCCGCCAGGTCAGAGGCCTGCTCGGCCGGACCCAGCAGGGCCAGCCAGGGGGCGGCGGGGCCGTCGAGATCCGGCAGCGTTCCGGGCTGGATGGCGAAGGGTTGCAGCCGCGCTCCCGGGAGTCGCAGCAGCGTCACGCTCAGGCCGGCCTCCTGCTCGAGCTCCCGTGGGGCCGCCTGCGGGGCGGTGCCGATCACCCCGCCGGCCAGACAGCCCAGCCAGTGCCGGGCCCGGAGGCGCTCCTGCAGCAGGGGCAGCAGCCGGGGCAGGTCACTGGCGTAGGTGGCGGACACGAACACCAGGGCCAGGTCGGCCGCCCCCGCGCCGCGCAGTTGAGCGGCCACGCTGGCCACGGCCGTCTCGAGGGAGACGTCGGTGGCCAGGGCCGTGCGGCACCAGGGGCCGGGGCCGGGGGATCCCAGCCCGCGGCCCAGCCAGCCAGGGAGAGGGAAAGCCATGAGGGGGACCCTATCGCCACGGGGGTGGGTCGGATAATGACGCCTGCTGGACCCGCCGCCGTGCCGGACACCCTCTACAGCTCCCTGGTGTGGCTCGATGTGCGGCTCGGGGTGCTGTTCAGCCTGGGGGTGCCCCTGGTGCTGCTGGTGTGGGCGGCCCTGCGCCGGGAGCGCTCGCTGGTGCGACTGCTGGGGATCTACTGGAAGGTGGCCAGCCTGCTGCTGGTGGCCAATCTGCTGCTCACCGACCGCCGCCCGATCGCCTTTGTGCTGCTGGTGATCGCGCCGCTGCTGCTGGTGGTGAGCCTGTGGTTCTGGGTGGACCTCAACGAGGAGCTGGCCGACCTGCCCCCCTGGCGGGCGTTGCCGCTCACCACCCGCATCTGGCGCTGGAGCCTCACCATCTGGGCGCTGCTCAGTGCCGCTTTCAGCGCCATGGCCCTGGGTTGCCTCGATGCCGGTGTGCGGGCCACGGAGCGCTGCAGCCAGTGGATGGAGGCGCCGATCCGGCTGCACAGCCACCTGGAGCGTGTGTTTGAGTTTGTCTTCGGCGGCCAGTGGACCCCACCCGTGGCGGCCTTCATCGGTTACCTGGGGCTGGTGGCCTATGCGGTGGGCCTGCTGCAGTGGCTGCTGGTGCGCCTGCCGCGCCTGGGCCGGGTGGCCGGGGAATTCTGAGCCGTGACCTCTGAGCCGTGACCGAGCTGAACACCGATGCCCATGACCATCGCTGAGTTGCTCACGGCCCTGGAGGCCGCCAGCCGCAGCCGGCCCGACCGGGTGCTGCGCCTGCGCGGCAGCCTGCCTGCTGCCAGCGGAGACGAACCGTTCGAACTGCTGATCTTCCGTGGCTTCTCCAGCAGCGTCAGCCATCCCACCGCCTTCAATCCCGATCAGCCCGCCCTCGGCGAGGAGGCACGCATCGAGGTGGCCGACCTGCTGCTCGGTCCCCTCAACCCCGCCGCCGAGCAGGTGCTGGCGGCGGCACAACCAGTGGCGTCATTCCTCGAGCCCGCGGCCTGGCTCTGAGCCCCTGGGGCGGGCCGCCGGGCTAAGCCCTCAGGCAAAGCTGGCGCCAGTGGGGGCAATGGACGTCCAGGGCGGCGCCGTGGGGCTCCAGGGCCCGGGGGCTGGCCAGCTCGAAGTCGTCAAAGTCGAAGCCCGGCGCGACTGTGCAACTCACCAGGCTCCAGGTGCTGGCCGGGGCCGGTTCAGCGGCGAACCAGTGGCCCGCCGGCACCACGTGCTGGGGCCGCTCACCGGTCGCCAGATTCAGCCCCAGCCCCGTGCGGCGAACCGTGCCGGCTGGACTGAGCTCGTGGATCAGCAGCCTGCCGCCGCCATGGTGGTGCCAGGCCTCGTCGGACTGGATGCGATGCCAGTGGGAGACTTCCCCGGCAGTCAACAAAAACAGGATGGCGGTGCTGGCAGCCCGGGGCCCGCGCGGTGTGGGTACCTGGGCTCCGGCGCGGTAGGTCTCCCGGTAGTGGCCGCCCTCGGGATGGGGAACCAGTCCCAGAGCCCGGATCAGCTGCTCTGGGTTCACCCCTGACCCTCCAGCACGGCCACACAGCGGCCGCAGAGCGTGGGGTGGGCACGGTGCTGGCCGATGTCGGTTTCGTAGTGCCAGCAGCGCTCGCACTTCTGGCCGGCGGCCCGCGCCACCCGCACGGTCACGCGGTCGCTGCTGGCCTCGGCCAGCACGGCCTCCGGCGCTTCGCCACCGATGTGCACGGCTGACACCAGCAGCCAGTCGGTGAGGTTGTCCACGCTGGGGTGGGGCGAGCGCTCCAGCCAGCCCAGGGCCTCGGCCAGGGCGGCGCCGCTGCCGTCGTCTGCCAGAGCGATCTGCACCTGGGCCTCCAGGGAGGCGCCGATGCCCGGCTCCGGGCCTTTGCTGCTGCTCGCACTGCTGGCCTTGCCGCCAGGCTTGCGGCAGCTCTCCAGCTGGCGGTTCACCAGCGCGCGCAGCTCCAGGATCACCCCCATCGGCTCCTCCAGCCCGGGCCGGTGCCACCCCTCGGGCGCCGTCGGCCAGCCCCGCTCGAACACCGAGGTCTCAGCCACCGGATAGGGCAGGTTCTGCCAGATGTCCTCGGCCATGTGGCAGAGCACCGGTGCGATCAGGCCGGCCAGCCGTTCCACCACCAGGCTCAGCACCGTCTGGCAGCTGCGGCGGCGGAACTCGCCCGCCCCGCTCACGTACAGCCGATCCTTGGCGATATCGAGATACACGTTGGAGAGATCCACCACGCAGAAGTTCTGCAGGGCCTGGAAGAAGCGGTAGAACTCGAAGCGCTCGAAATCCCTTGTCACGCTGTCGATCAGGGCGGCGGTGCGCTGCAGCATCCACTGGTCCAGCAGTGGCAGCTCGGCGACCGCGATGGCATCGCCCCCTTCGCTGGCGGGCCTGGGATCGAAGTCGTGCAGGTTGCCGAGCAGATAGCGGGCGGTGTTGCGCACCTTGCGGTACACGTCGGCCAGCTGCTTCACGATCCCCGGGCCCAGGGGCACATCGGCGGAGTAGTCCACCGAGCTCACCCACAGGCGCAGCACATCGGCGCCATAGGCGGGCTCCTGTTTTTCGTTCTTGCCGCCCTCCACCAGCACCGCCGGATCCACCACGTTGCCCAGGGATTTGCTCATCTTGCGGCCCTTCTCATCGAGGGTGAAGCCGTGGGTGAGCACGCGCCTGTAGGGGGCATGGCCATTCACCGCCACCGAGGTGAGCAGGCTGCTCTGGAACCAGCCGCGGTGCTGGTCGCTGCCCTCGAGATAGAGATCGGCGGGGTAGGTGAGCCCCGGCACATGGCTCGCGCCGCCCGCGTTCCCGCCCAGCACCCCGGCCCAGGAGGATCCGGAGTCGAACCACACGTCCATCGTGTCGGTGCCCTTGCGCCATTGGTCGGCCTCGGCGGCATAGGGCTCGGGCAGCAGGCCGGCTTCATCGCGCTGCCACCACACATCACCGCCGTGCGCGGCGATCAGCCCCTGGATGTGGCTCAGGGTGGTCTCGTTCAGCAGAACCTCGCCGGTTTCGCGGTGATAGAACACCGGGATCGGCACGCCCCAGGTGCGCTGGCGGCTGATGCACCAGTCGCCCCGCTCGCTCACCATCGCCTCGATGCGGTTGCGGCCGCTGGCCGGTAGCCACTCCACCCGGGCGATCGCCTCAAGGGCGGCGGCGCGGAAGCCCTCCACGGAGGCGAACCACTGCTCGGTGGCCCGGAAGATCGTGGGCTTCTTGGTGCGCCAGTCGTAGGGGTAGCGGTGTTCGTAGGGCTCCTGCTTGAGCAGGGCACCGGCGGCCTCCAGGGCCTCGATGATCGTGGGGTTGGCGTCCCTGAGCACGTTGGTGCCGGCGAAGGGGCCGGCTTCGGCGGTGAGGGTGCCGGCCTCATCCACCGGGCAGAGCACTGGCAGCCCGTATTTTTTGCCGGTGTTGAAGTCGTCCACACCGTGGCCGGGGGCGGTGTGCACCAGGCCCGTGCCGGTTTCGGTGGTGATGTAGTCGCCGCCCAGCACCACCTGGCCGCGGCGCTCCAGCAGCGGGTGGCGGTACACGATCCCCTCCAGCTCCTCGCCCTTAAGCGTGAGCAGGGGCTTCAGACCCAGGCCGAGGGTCTGCTGCAGCCTCTCCACCAGTTCGCTGGCCACCAACAGATGGTTGGAGAGGCTGTCGCCCCCGTTCACGGCGCAGATGCTGTAGTCGAGCCGGCCATTCACCGACACGGCCAGGTTGGCGGGCAGGGTCCAGGGGGTGGTGGTCCACACCGCCACCGAGAGGGTGATCGGCCGGCCGGTGGCGGCCATCTGGCCGCTGTCTTCCGCTTCGAGGCCCACGGCCTTGAGCCGCTGGGCCAGGGCTGTGGGCACGGCTTCCACCGGGAAGGCCGCGTACACACTCGGGGAGGTGTGGCCGTCGGGGTACTCGAGCTCGGCCTCGGCCAGGGCGGTGCGGGAGCTGGGGCTCCAGTGCACCGGCTTGAGGCCCCGGTAGATGTGGCCGGCCAGCACCATGGCGCCGAACACGCCGATCTGGGCGGCCTCGTAGCGCTTCTGCAGGGTGAGGTAGGGGGTGTCCCAGTCGGCCCAGATGCCCCAGCGCTGGAAACCCAGCTTCTGGCCCTCCACCTGCTCCAGGGCGTAGGCGTGGGCCTTCTGGCGCAGGCTCAGGGGCGTGAGCTCGGCCCGTTCGGCGCTCTTGAGCCCCTGCAGCACCTTGAGCTCGATCGGCAGGCCGTGGCAGTCCCAGCCCGGCACGAAGCGCGCCTTTTTGCCCTGTAGCAGGGCCGTCTTGTTGATGATGTCCTTGAGGATCTTGTTGAGGGCATGGCCCACGTGCAGGGCGCCGTTGGCGTAGGGCGGCCCGTCGTGCAGGGTGAAGGCCTCGCCTGGGTTCTGCTGGCTCAGCCGCTCGTAGAGCCGCTGCTCGGCCCAGAACGCCTGGATCTCCGGTTCCCGAACCTTGGCGTTCGCCCGCATCCCAAAGGGCGTCTGCAGCAGGTTCAGGGTGTCCTTGTAGGAGGTCGGCTCGGACGCGGGGCTGGCGGTCACGGGGCCGGTTGCAGCAACCACGGATTATCCCGTCCTGCTCGAGCCCTCGGCGTCATCGCCGCTGTCGTTGCCCGTGCTGGCGGGGTCCTGGTGGGGCTCCTCCTCGCTGGCCTCGATCAGGGCATCGATCTCCGCCAATGAGGTCACCACCACCGGATCGTCGCTGGAGGGCGGCGGCTCGGGACGTACCCAGCGCTTGCCGCTGCTGCGGGGCTGGCGCCGCTGTTGCTGTTGCAGCCAGGCGCCGGCACCGCTCCGCCCCTGGTTGACCAGCTCCAGCAGACGGCCGGCGGCGCTGCCCGCTTCCCCCAAGGCCTGTTGCCAGCGTTCGGCGGAGGCCAGCCGCTGCTGCTCCTCGGCTGTGAGCTGGCGCCAGCGTCCCTGGGCCACCTCCGCCCCCAGCCGTCCGATCAGCAGACCGCCGCACAGCACCCCCAGCATCGGGGCCCCGGTGAGCCGCTCGGCAGTGGTCACGAGCACCAGGCCCAGGAGCAGCACCAGGGCTCCCCAGACGGCGTCGCGGGAGCGGCTCAGCTCCGGCAGGAACAGCGGTAGGAGCAGCACGGCGAGCCCCAGCAGCAGTGCGAGGGCGCCGCCCAGGGTGGCGAGCATGGCCAGGGGGCGGGTCGTCCCCATTGTGAGCTGCTGACCGCTGGCCTTCCCCTGCCTACAGTCGCCACGCTGCCCACCTGGCGGAATTGGTAGACGCGCTGGGTTTAGGTTCCAGTGGCTTCGGTCGTGGGGGTTCAAGTCCCCCGGTGGGCATGGCCGGGGTAGCCGCCACTCCCGGCAGGCCCTGGCCCTTGCCTAAATTTCAGTCCTCGGTTTTCCTCTGTCGGGTTTGTCTGCGCCCATGACCCAGGCCCCGGCCGCTGCACTGCCCCGCGCTGCACTGCCCCGCTCGGTACCGAGGCAGTTCATCGATCCTCCGGGTCCCTGGAACCCCACCGTTGGGCTGTTCCTGGCCGGGTACGGTCTGGCCGCCCTCACCATCTGGGGTTGGTTCGTGGGCCACTGGCCCCTGCTGCCGCTGGTGGTCACAGGGTTTCTGGCCCTGCATCTCGAGGGCACGGTGATCCATGACGCCTGCCACAACGCGGCCCACCCCCACCGCTTCTGGAATGCCGTGATGGGTCACGGCGCGGCCCTGCTGCTGGGCTTCAGTTTTCCGGTGTTCACGCGGGTGCACCTGCAGCACCATGCCCATGTCAACGACCCCAAGAACGATCCCGACCACATCGTCAGCACGTTCGGGCCGTTGTGGTTGATCGCGCCCCGCTTCTTCTATCACGAGCTGTTTTTCTTTCGGCGTCGCCTCTGGAGGCGTTATGAGTTGCTGGAATGGGGGATAGCGCGAGGAATCTTTGTGACGATTGTGATCGCCGCTGCCAAATATGATTTTCTGCCCTTCATCTTCAACTGCTGGTTCGCGCCGGCTTTGATGGTGGGTGTCACTCTGGGATTGTTCTTCGACTATCTGCCGCACCGGCCTTTCCAGTCGCGCAATCGCTGGCACAACGCCCGTGTGTACCCCGGAAGGGTAATGAACTGGTTAATCATGGGCCAGAACTACCACCTTGTTCACCACCTTTGGCCCTCCATCCCCTGGTTTGAATACCGCCCCGCCTATCACTCCACCAAGCACCTGCTGGATGCCAAGGGTTCACCCCAGCGGCTCGGACTGTTCGAGTCCCGCAGCGACGGCCTCAACTTTCTCTACGACATCGTGGTGGGTGTACGCAGCCACCGCAAGCGCCGCAGCAAGTTGCGACCCATAGCGGCGCTGATGCCCACCCGCCATGCCCGGCGCCGGGTTCTATCGCTGCTGCATCGCACCGCGATCTCACCGGTGCGCTGAGCCTTCACTCCGCCAGGATTCTTGGCACCCGGAAAAAGTCGCCCTCCCGATGCGGGGCGAGGTTGAGCAAGTCCTCGCGCACCAGCGTGGGCTCCACTCGGTCCTCTCGGCTCACGTTCACCACTTCAACCGCCCGGGTGGTGGGGGGCACGCCCTCGGTGTCCACCGCCTGGAGATGGTCCACATACTCGAGGATCCGCTCCAGCTGGGTGGTGTACGTGGCGATCTTCTCCTCAGGCAGGGCCAGCCTGGCCAGGTGGGCCACCTTGCGCACATCGTCGGCGCTGATCTGGCTCATCGGATGGGTCGCAGCAGCCCAGCGACGCTAGCGCCGGGCCGCCCGCCGCCCTGTTCGGGTCAGCCCGGGTCGTCGTCGGCCAGGAACGACTGCAGATCCGCGGCCAGGGCGGCTGCCGCCAGCTCCAGCAGCGTCTGGCCGTGCTCCGCCTGGGCGAGGTAGGGGTCTGAACCCATGCGGCCGTCCGGATGGCGGCGGCGGAAGTCCTCGGGGCCGTGGATCGGACCTGGCGGGGCCGGCTCCGGCAGGGGCCGCTGCTTGCCGATCAGGCTCGGCTCCAGGTGCAGGGTGAGGGCGATCTCGCTGGGGGTGGCGTGGTGGCCCTCGCGCGCGCCGTAGAGCTCGCGCGCCTTCGCCATCACCGGCGGGGCCATGAACCAGTTGGCCAGCTTGCAGCGCAGCCGCGGCGCCACCGGCAGCCCACGGGCGGCGGCCGTGCTGTAGGCCTGAGCGAAGGCGGCCTTGCCCGTGGCGATGTTGCCGCCGTGGCCGTTGATCACGTAGACCCGCTCGAACCCATGGCGGGCGAGGGAGAGCACCACGTCGTGCAGCACGGCCATCAAGGTGCTGGGCTGCAGGCTCACGGTGCCGGCGAAGCCCAGGTGGTGTTCGGCCATGCCGAAGGCCTGGGTGGGCGTCACCAGCACGCCGGTGCGGCGTCCCACCTCCAGGGCCACGGCCTCGGCGGTGAGGGCATCGGTGCCGATGGCCCCGGTGGGGCCGTGCTGTTCCGTGGAGCCCAGGGGCACGATCACGCCGCGGCAGCGCTGCAGGTAGGCCTCCACCTCGGGCCAGCTGCGCAGCTGCAGGCGGATGGCATCGCTGCCCCCCGCGGCGGCGGCGGCGGCGTGGCCGCTGACTGGGCCGTGGCCTGGCTGGCCGGCGCTCTTGGGCATGGTGCGGGTGGGGGGGATGGGATGGGCGGGAATCGGGCGAGGGCGGCAGCAAACGGGTCAGCGTGAACAGCGGGGGCCCCGACTAGTGTGTCTAGGATTTGCAAGCGAGCTCAGCCCGTGGCCGATGCTGCATCGCAAGCTCTCCCAGTTCAGCGTCGAACGCCGTCCGGTGTGGGTGTTCCTGCGCGATCAGCAGCGCTGGATCGAGGAAGCCCTGGTGGTGGAGATCGATGGCGATCTGGTGACCCTGCGCTACGACGCCAGTGATGACGACGAGGCCCACAGCTGGGAGGAAAGTGTGCGCCTCGACTCCATCGGTGCGGTGAGCACGCGTCTCTCGTACGTGTGCCGGGCTCCAGGTGAAGACCTGCCCATGGCCGACGACTGCCCCGAAGCGGAACGCCTCAGCAGCTGACCGCCGCGGCCCGTGAGAGCTTCAGGCGCTGGGATCAGTGCGCGGTGCCGTTGCCGTCGTAGTCGTCGGTGTCGTAGTAGCCGCCCTTGGTGCCGAAGAAGAGCGTGGTGAGGCAGAACAGACCACTCACCGCCAGCAGCAGGGTGCCGAGTGTGAAGCCGGAGGCCGCGGTGGCGGCAGAGCTGTCCATGGAGATGGCTGAGGCTGAGGGGTTGGCCTCCATTGTGCTGCCCGCCGCCTTCTTTGCACGACCGGCCGAGCAGGTGGCCCCCGAGCTGGTGGGCTGTCTGCTGGTGCGACAACGGCCCGATGGCACCAGGCTCTGGGGTCTGATCGTCGAGACCGAGGCCTATTGCCAGAGCGAGCCGGCCTGCCACGGCCATCGCCGCCGCTCGGCCAGCAACGCCACCCTGTTCGGTCCGCCCGCTCACCTCTACGTCTATCTCACCTACGGGGTGCACCACTGCGTGAATGTGGTCACAGGCCGGCCCGGGTGGGCCGATGGTGTGCTGCTGCGGGCCGCTGAACTGCCCGGCGAGGCGGAGCGCACCGCCGCGGGCCCGGGGCTGCTGGCCCGGCGGTTTGGTCTGGATCGCAGCCACGACGCTGCGCCGCTGGACGGGCTGGGGCCTGTGTGGCTGGCGCCCCGCCCGCCGGGACTGGCCGTGGCTGCTGGCGATCTGGTGCAGACCGGACGCATCGGCATCCGCCAGGGGCAGGAGCTGCCCTGGCGCTGGTATCTGCGCCGCAGCCGGGCCGTGAGCCGCCGCGCCGCCGGTGATCGGCCGCCGCCCCGCCGGCCCCTAGCTTGAGTGCACTTGTGGAGGGCCGGGGTTGAGCGGCTGGGTTCACCGCCACGTGCTTGATCTGTCGGCCTTCTCGACCGACGATTTCGCCACTGTGCTGGAGCTCGCCCAGCGCTTCCGCAGCCTGCCGGTGGTGGGAGCCCGCCGTCTGCCGGCCCTGCAGGGCCGGCTGATGACCACCCTGTTCTTCGAGGCCAGCACCCGCACCCGCAGCAGCTTCGAACTGGCCGCCAAGCGCCTCTCGGCTGATGTGCAGAGCTTCGCTCCAGGGTCCAGCTCCCTGGCCAAGGGCGAAAGCCTGCTGGACACCGCCCGCACCTACGTGGCCATGGGGGCGAACGTGCTGGTGGTGCGCCACAGCTGCGCCGGCGTGCCCCAGATCCTGGCGGAGCATCTCGACCGGGGCCCCGAGCGGGTGTCGGTGCTCAACGCCGGTGACGGCCTGCACAGCCACCCCAGCCAGGGCCTGCTCGATCTGTTCACCCTGGCGCGCCACTTCAAGCCCGATGCCCCCTCGCCAGCGGCCCTGCGCGGCCGGCGCGTCGTGATCGTGGGCGATGTGCTCCATTCCCGCGTCGCCCGCTCCAACCTCTGGGCGCTCAGTGCCTGTGGCGCCGAGGTGGTGCTCTGCGGCCCGCCCACCCTCCTGCCCGACTGCTTTGCCGACTTCCTGGCGGCCCCGCCGCCGGGCCAGGCGCTGGATCCGGTGCCCGATCGTGCCCCCGTGAGGCTGGAGCGCCGGCTTGAGGATGCCCTGCCCGGTGCCGATGCGGTGATGACCCTGCGCCTGCAGAAGGAGCGCATGCACGAGCACCTGCTCACCAGCCTGGAGAGCTACCACCGCAGCTACGGCCTCAGCCACGAGCGCCTGGCCCTCTGCGGGCGGCCCGTGCCGGTGCTCCACCCCGGGCCGGTGAACCGGGGCGTGGAGCTGGCCGGCGCCCTGCTCGACGACCCCCACATCAGCCTGGTGGAGGAGCAGGTGCGCAACGGCATCCCGGTGCGCATGGCGCTGCTCTACCTGCTGGCGGCCGAGAGCGGCGGCGTCTAGAGCAGTTTGAAGCCGTCCAGCAGCAGGCCGTAGAGCAGGCCGATGCGGGCCATGTCCAGCAGCTGCAGCGGCAGCCGATCACCGTCGCGCCGGCGCAGGGGCCCACGGGCACGCACGGCCAGTTCCAGGCTGAGCACGCACAGCAGGGCGCCCACCGGATCGCTCTGGCCGATCTGGCCACCGATCGAGGCCACCACCCCGCCGATGGAGAAGCTGATCAACAGCACGATCAGCCGCAGGGAGAGGCGTCGCCAGGGGTTGCTGGCCCAGGTCACCAGCCTGTCACCGGACTCCACCAGGCTGCGCTGGAAGCGGGTCTGCTGCAGGGCGCGGGAGTTGGCCGGAGCGGCCTGGAGCGGGGATCGCATCGCCGGAAGCCCCTGCCGGTGGGGCAGGGGCGGTGGAAGAGGCGGCAGGGTTAGGAGGTGGTGATCCCCATCACCCGGCCCAGCCCTGCCTATCCATGTCTACACCATCTCTTGTGTTTTGCCACCTTTCATGCGCTACTGATAGGGGACGGCAATAAAAAAGCCCGGGACCAGACGGCCCGAGCCGGGTGATGGGGACACCGTTACCAAAGCGGGTCGATGGATCCCAGGCAAGGGTGCCCTGGACGTTTTCGGGAGCGTCCCCCCGCGCCCTTGACGGCGCTGGACGGCCATGCCACGACCCGGTGATCGCCCCAGAGCTTGAGCGGGGCCCCTCAGCTGTCGGCCTCCTTCTTGCGGCCGGACTTGCCCTCCAACAGTTCCAGCAGCGCCTCCATCTGGGCCATCACACCGCGCACCTCCCCGGCCTCGGGCAGCAGTCCGTCCTCCATCACCCCCTGGTGCATCTCGCGCAGCTCCTGGCGGATGTAGCGCAGGTGACTCACCACCTGCTCGCGCTTGGACTGCGACATGGATACCGGTCCTGAAGTGGGACTCTTTTACCGCATCACCGATTGAGCGAGGCCTTGATCGTCAGCCCCGATCGGCTGCAGCGGTGCCCCAGATCAGCCTGCAGCGGCCCCGCTGGGGGTTACGACTGGCCGAAGCGCGCCTTGGCCTGCTCATAGAAGCCGACATCGATTTCAGCCAGGCCGGCCTCGGCTGCCAGCCGTTCGATGCGCTTGCGAACGGCCGGGCGTACGAAGAAGGGCACTTCGCGCAGCCGGGTCTCGGCCGCTGCGGTCCAGGTCATGATCAGGGCGGGCGATGGAGAATAGGGGACTCGAACCCCTGACCTCTGCGGTGCGATCGCAGCGCTCTACCAGCTGAGCTAATTCCCCGCTGCGCCCATTATTCCCCCTGGAGCTTCCCGCCGGCCGCCCATGTCCGCCTCGATCACCCCCCAGCATCTGGAGGCCTTCGATGAGGCCGGCGTCGCCGAGCTGGCCCGCCGCCTGGAGGAGGACGATTACCCCAGTCCCTTCGATGGCCTTGCTGACTGGCACCTGATGCGGGCCCTGGCCATTCACCGTCCCGATCTGGCCAGGCCCTATGTCCATCTGGTGGATCAGGAACCCTTTGATGAGGACTGAACTGATGAGGACTGAGCGGTGAGCGCGGGCGCTCCCGAGCAGGCGGCCGCGGCCGCCGATCCCCTCGCCGGTCGCCGCATCCTCGTGGGGATCAGCGGCAGCATCGCCGCCGTCAAGCTGCCGCTGCTGGTGAGCGCCTTGGTGCAGCGGGGTGCCCAGGTGCGCTGTGTGCTCACCCCCAGCGCCGCTCGGCTGGTGAGCGCCGAGGCCCTGGCCTGCCTCAGCCGCCAGCCCTGCCATCTCGACGCCGACCAGTGGAGCCACCGGGCCCCCCGGCCCCTGCATGTGGAACTGGCGGAATGGGCCGAGCTGGTGGTCGTGGCTCCACTCAGCGCCACCAGCCTGGGGCGCTGGCTCCATGGGCTGGGCGACACGCTGCTGGCCAGCACCCTGCTGGCCTGTGAAGCCCCGGTGCTCGTGGCGCCGGCCATGAATAGCGCCATGTGGTCGTCGCCGGGGGTGCGGGCCAACTGGCAGCAGCTGCAGGGCTGGCCGCGGGTGTTGCCGATGCCCCCGGAGGCCGGGCTGCTGGCTTGCGACCGCCGCGGCGACGGCCGCATGGCCGATCCCGAGCTGCTGCTGCTGGCCCTGGAGTCGCTGGCCCTGTGGGGCTGGCGCCGCGACTGGCAGGGACTGACGCTGCTGGTGAGTTCGGGTCCCACCCGGGAGGCGCTCGATCCGGCCCGCTGTCTCACCAACCCCAGCACCGGACGGATGGGGGTGCTGCTGGCCCAGGCCGCCCGTCTGCGGGGTGCCCGGGTGGAGCTGGTGCACGGTCCCCTGCAGGTGCCCCCCGCCTGGCTGGAAGGTCTCAGCTGCCGGGCGGTGACCACCGCGGCCGAGATGGAGGGTGCCCTCGGCGAGGCCCAGCCGCGCGCCGATGCCATCGCCATGGCGGCGGCCGTGGCCGATCACCGCCGCTCGGCGCCGCTGCCCCACAAGCTGGCCAAGCAGGAGCTGGAAACCGAGCTGGCCCGGGGCTGGCAGCCTGTTCCCGACATCCTGCGGGGGCTGGTGCAGCAGCGGCCCCAGGGCCAGGCGATCCTCGGTTTCGCCGCCCACAGCGGCGATGTGCTGGCCCAGGCGCGTGCCAAATGGGTGGCCAAGGGCTGCCAGCTGCTGTTTGCCAACCCCATCGATCAGCCTGGTGCCGGCTTCGCCGCCAGCCACAACCGGGGCTGGCTGCTGGGTCCCCAGCCCGATCAGGTGAACGAGCTGCCGCCGGCCTCCAAGCTGGCCCTGGCCCACCGCCTGCTCAGTGCTCTGCGGCTGGAGCTCAGACCGCCAGGGGATGCTCCGGCTGCCGAGGCAGGCCGTCCGTTGAGTCCTCGCGCTGCAGCAGATCCATGAACGTGCGCAGCTGCAGGCGGGGGATGTAGGGCCAGCCGCCGCTGCGCTCCATTTCCTGCAGCAGGCTGAACAGCCGGTTGCGGTCGGCCGGCAGGCTGCTGCGGAAGGGGCCGTCCTGGATGGTGCGGTGCCGCTGCTCCAGCTGGCGCAGCAGGGAGAGCAGGCCCTGGGGATCGCCGGCGAGCTCCTCGGCGAGGTCGTCCAGCTGGCCCAGCAGGTGGGCCAGGCGCTGCTGCTGATCGGTGGTGGAGTCCGGGTTCGGGGTCATCGGCAGCGTCGGGAGGCGGCGGCGGGCCGCTTTCCCATCCAGCGGGCTCGCAGACAGGTTGTTGAGAGCCTTTTCATCGTACGGGGGCTGGGGGTTAGGCACCGGTAGGATCCGCGCCAGCCCAGTCCCCGTCACCCCTCTGCGGCGTTCTTCCATGCGTTTCCGTCCTCTGCTGGCCCTCGTGCTGGCGCTGTGCCTGACCTTGGTGACCGCCTGCAGCGGCGGGGCCAAGGCGGTGGATCGCTCCCAGCTCACCTACGAAGACATCCACAACACCGGCCTGGCGAACGATTGCCCCACCCTGCCGGAATCGGCCCGGGGGTCGATTCCCCTCAACGCCGGCGACCGCTACCAGCTGCGCGAGGTCTGCCTCCACCCGTCCGAGGTGTTCGTCAAGGGTGAGCCCGCCAACAAGCGCCAAGAGGCCCAGTTCGTGGCCGGCAAGATCCTCACCCGCTTCACCACCAGCCTTGACCAGGTCTACGGAGATCTGATCGTCTCCGACGATGGGCTCGATTTCAACGAGCTCGGCGGTCTCGACTTCCAGATCATCACCGTGCTGCTGCCCGGCGGCGAAGAGGTGCCCTTCACCTTCTCCAGCAAGGAGTTGAAGGCCAGGGCCGACGGGGCCGCCATCACCCCCAGCACCGACTTCAGCGGCACCTACCGGGTGCCCAGCTACCGCACCGCCAACTTCCTCGATCCCAAGGGCCGCGGTCTCACCACCGGTGTTGAGTACACCCAGGGCCTCGTGGGCCTGGGGGCTGACAGTGACGGCCTTGAGCGCGAGAACATCAAGCGCTACGTCGATGGCGCCGGCACCATGGAGCTCTCCATCACCCGGGTGGACAGCAACAGCGGTGAATTCGCCGGCGTGTTCACTGCCATCCAGCCCTCCGACACCGACATGGGCTCCAAGGACCCGCTGGACGTGAAGATCACCGGTGAGATCTATGGGCGGCTCGAGCAGGTCTGACCTCCAGTTCGGCCCAGGCCGAATAGCGAGCGACCCACCAGCCGGTCGGCTGCCAACAGGAGTCCAGAGGGGGCCATCGGCCCCCTTTTTTGTCCTCTTTTGTGTGGTCTGGGAGAATCCGTGGCCATCTCCTGTTGTCCTGCAGATGACCGCCATTGACGCCAGCCCCCACACCACACCCAGCGATCTGATCGCCCCCCACGGCGGCAGCCTGGTGGACCTGATGGTGCCGGCGGCCGATC
>REEV01000105.1 GCA_007694915.1 Cyanobium sp. PLM2.Bin73
AGGCCCGAATGCCCTGATCAGAGGGTGAACAGGATGGAATGACGGGCTGTCATTCTAGAGGTGCAGATGCTCCCTCGCATTCACAATGAATCCAAACGATTGACTTGTCAAGCCTTTCGTCCGATCGCGGATGTGTTGTGAGCTGGAGCAGTCAGCGCCACGCACAGGTTCCTGCACCGGCCCCCGGGCGGCGATCAAGGCCGCTGCACCCTGTGGGGGCGCTGCAGCCTCGATCACCTGGGGCCTGAGTGTTTCCCTGCTCAGGCGCTGGTGGATTGCAGGGCAGGGTGATCGTCCAGCTCCGCGATGGCGGCCATGCTCTCGGCAGAGAACATGCGGCGGCCCTCGAGCTGCCAGTGCTCGTCCTGCTCCAGCAGCATCGCTCCCACCGGGCGGGTGATCGCGGCGTCATTGGGGAAGATGCCGACAACCCTGGTGCGGCGTTTGATCTCTTCGTTCACCCGCTCCAGCAGGTTGGTGCTCCAGATCTTGCGCCAATGGGCCTGCGCGAAGTGGCGAAACGCCAGCACGTCTTCGCTGGCCTCCGCCATCAGCTCTGCCGCTCTGGGGAAGCGCTCGGCCAGCGAGGCAGCCAGGCCATCCCAGCGGCTGAGGATCTCGCCAGCGCTCTCCTGGGCAAACACGGAGCGCAGGGCAGCGGTGACCATGCCCTGGTGGGCCCTAGGCACCCGCTGCAGCAGGTTACGGGCGTAGGCGAAGCCTTCCGCGAAGCGGTAGTGGACCCGGCACCTTTGCCAGACGCAGCCCTGCAGCTGCCTGCGGATGGCCTTGCTCAGGCCCACGTGAGCGTCGCTCACCATCAGCTTGACGCCACTCAGGCCACGCTCCTTGAGCGAGGTGATGAACTCCGCCCAGAAGACCTCGGTTTCACTGTCACCCACCTTGAGGCCCAACAGTTCACGGCGCCCGTCGGCATTGACGCCCATGGCGACGACGACAGCCCGTGAGCAGACCTGCAGGGCCTTGCCCAGCCTGCCCTTGAGGTAGGTGGCATCCAGGTAGACGTAGGCGTGGCCGCTCTCCTGCAGGGGCCGGTTCAGGAAGGCCTGCACCTGCTGGTCGATCTCCTGGCAGATGCGACTCACCTGGGACTTGGAGATGCCGCTCTGGGAACCCAGGGCCGCCACCAGGGCGTCGACCTTGCGTGTCGACACCCCGCCGATGTACGCCTCCATGATCACCGCATACAGGGCCTGGTCGACCCGGCGGCGGGGTTCCAGGATCGAGGGCAGGAAGCTGCCGGAGCGCAGCTTGGGGGATCAGCAGGTCGATGTCGCCCACCTGGGTGGTGAGGCTGCGACTCCGGTGGCCGTTGCGATAGCCGAGCCGCTCCTCGGTGCGCTCATGGCGGTCAGCACCGAGCACGGCGGCGACCTCCAGCTCGATCAGCTGCTGCAGCCCGTGGCGGGCCAGTTCGGGGATCAGCTCACCGGCACTGCTGCCATCCAGTAGCGGCGCCAGGTCAACTGCGGCACGATGGGTCTTGGGCATGGTTCGTCTGGTTGAGGTGGTACTCGAACCAGGGAAACGGGCCTGCCCACCCCTTGCAACGCCAGGCGTCTGAAGTGTGCTCGCTCAGCCCCGGCTACGCCGGGGCTGAGGCCCAGGGGATTTACACCACTGCTGGGGACGCCAGCAGTGTTGATGCCCTGATCGCCTGTGGTGACTGGCTTCTGGCGGCAGGACGGTATTGGTACCACAAGCTGCTGGGGGTCAGTGAACTGGTGCGTCAGCAGAAGATTCTTTATCACTCAGACAGCAGAAGCCTCCCCGATCGATTCGTCAGCCTCTACCAAGCTCACATCAGGCCCATCGTGCGTGGCAAGGCCAGAAGCAACGTTGAGTTTGGCGCCAAGATCTCAATCTCAGTCACTGGTAATGCTTTCACCTTTCTTGATCGGCTGAGTTATAACCCCTACAACGATGGGGAAGACCTGAAGGCTCAGACAAAAGCTTAGCAACGCCGATATAGCCACTATCCAAAGGTAATCTGTGCTGATCAGATTTATCAAATGCGCGCCAACCGAGCCTTCTGCCAGCGTCATGGCATTCGCTTGAGTGGTCCGCGCCTCGGTCGCTCTAAGAGCGATCCACAGTTGCTGGCCGAGGAGAAGAAGCAGTTCCTTGAAGACCAGCGACAACGCAATGCCGTTGAGGGCAAGATCGGCCAGGGGAAGCGACGGTATGGATTGGATCTGATCCGCGAGAAGCTCGCCACGACCCAGCGTTCCGCCATTGCGTTGAATGAGCTCGTCATGAACCTCGACAAGCTCCTGGAGCTTCTTTTTGTCCTTTTAGCCTGCTGGCTACAGCTTCTTCTGGCCCATAGAGCAGCCTGCAACTCCCATGTGGCGGTACTGAGCGAGCATCCTGCTGCTGCCTGAGGATCAATCGGCAAGCTGGAGGGGATTCCCCGCTGCTATCAATTGAAGCCCCGCTTGCCTTTCTCAGGAGGCCCCAAGTAGAAGAACAGAGCTAAGGTCGTTCGGCTCAGCCGCGATTCGCTGTGACCAGTGGGGGCTGGTGCCCTATCGGCAACAGACGCCTAGTGTCCCGTCCCGGAGATTTGCGAGCAAAGTCGCTGGAGCTTCTCCAGGATTGAATCCGCCGTGGCGGTCCAGTTGAACGGCGCCTTGGTCTTGTTGTAGGCCGCCACGAACTGCTCGATCTTGGCGATCAGTTCCTTGACGCTGGAGAAGCTGCCGCGCCGGATCGCCCGCTGGGTG
>REEV01000081.1 GCA_007694915.1 Cyanobium sp. PLM2.Bin73
CCGCACCACCGGCCCTGCTCGGCCTGTTCGCCAGCCATCCGCCTCTCGAGAACCGCATCCGCGCCCTGCGTGAGGCCCAGGCACTTCAGGCGGTCGCCCCGTAGAGACCGCGCAGGCCCGCCTCGCTGGCCGGCGCCACACCCCGCTCGGTGATCAGGGCGGTCACCAGCCGCGCCGGTGTCACGTCAAAAGCGGGATTGAAGCCGGCGCTGCCGTCGGGGCTGAGCTGCACGGAGGCGATCGCCCCGTCGGCGCCGCGGCCCTGGATGTGCGTCACCTCTTCGGCCGAGCGGGCCTCGATCGGGATCTCCGCCACCCCGTCGTCGATCGTCCAGTCGATCGTGGAGCCGGGCAGCGCCACGTAGAACGGCACGCCGTTGTCGCGCGCCGCCAGGGCCTTCAGATAGGTGCCGATCTTGTTGCACACATCGCCGCTGCGGGTGGTGCGGTCGCTGCCCACGATCACCGCATCCACCAGGCCGTGCTGCATCAGGTGGCCGCCGGCGTTGTCGACGATCACGGTGTGCGGTACCCCCTCGCGGCCCAGTTCCCAGGCGGTGAGGCTGGCGCCCTGGTTGCGCGGCCGCGTCTCATCCACCCACACATGGATGGCCAGCCCGGCGCGGTGGGCCTTGTAGATCGGCGCCAGGGCCGTGCCCCAGTCGACAGTGGCGATCCAGCCGGCGTTGCAGTGGGTGAGCACGTTCAGTGGCTCGCCCTGGCGCTCCGCCGGCCGGGCGGCGGCCAGGACCTGAAGGAGGCCCAGGCCGTGCTCGCCGATCGCCTCGCACATGGCCACGTCCTCCTCGGCGATCTCCGCCGCCTCCGCCTGGGCCGCCGCCGCCCGCTGCTCCGGTGGCAGCGGCTGCACCCGGCCGCGCACCCGCTCCAGGGCCCAGCGCAGGTTGATCGCCGTGGGCCGGGTGGCGTTGAGCTGCTCGAAGGCCGCCGCCAGCGCGCCATCGCTGGGATCGGCCTGCAGGGCCAGCATCAGCCCGTAGGCCCCGGTGACGCCGATCAGCGGCGCCCCCCGCACCACCATCGTGCGGATCGCCTCGGCGGCCTCGTCGCAGCTCACCAAGGTGCGGGTGCTGAAGCGGTGCGGCAGCAACGTCTGGTCGATCACAGCGATCGCGTCGAGGCCCGAGCGCCCGCCGGAATCCAGCCAGATCGTGCGCCAGGGCCGGCCGTCGATGTTCATGGTTAGCTGGGCGGGCTTGCTCGCCGGGTGGTGCTTTCGATCATCCCTGGCCGGCTGAACTCAAAGGTCCTCCAATCGCCGCTCCACCTCCCGATAAAGGCCTTCAACAACGGCAAACCAGGCCGCCCAGTCTGGGCGTTGCATCTCCAGCTCATCGTCGTAGCGCGACTGCACCGCAAAGAAATTGAGCTCTGTGATGCTGTCGTAACCATCCGGTTCTTCGCCCATCTCCTGCAAAAGATCCAGCAGTGCCCCAAGGTCATGGGTGAAGGGCGCCTCTCCTCCTGCGGCCTGAATCCAACCCTTCATCGACTTTTCAGCAGCCTGCTGGAGCAGGAAACCGATGCTGCTGCTCCGAAACCCAGAGAGCTCCCACATGCGCCGGGCTTCCTGGAGATCGGCCCCTGCAATGCGCCAGTAGCGTCTGGCATCCGCTTCACCCATCCAGGAGGATCCCCTCCCGGCAGGCCACGGAGGTCACCGCCTGACGGCAACGTCGGCGCGCGGCCACCTCACTCTGGGAATAGAGCAAGAGGTCGAGCGGCAGCCGGTGGCTCGAAAGTCGCCGGCTCAGTTGGCCAAGCACCTGCACGCGGTTGTGCCGCTTGAGCCAGGCATCGGGCACCGTGATCAGCAGATCAGCGTCGGAATCGGGTCGCGCCTGCCCACGGGCACGCGAGCCGAACAGGCGCACCTCGGCCTGGGGGATCTCCGCCCGGATCGCCGTGGCGATCCGGACGATCCGGGGATCCACAGCAGCAGCAGGTGTTGCCCTCATAGCTGCAGTCTGGCTGGAGAGCGACATTCCCTTCTCCTTCCACTCAGATCGGCAGGTAGCCGAACCAGTCGGGCACCTGGGGCTGGCTGAAAGCCTCCGGATGCGGCTCCAGTTGCACATGCCAACGCCCACCGCCCAGCAGGTCCAGCTGCTCGATCGCCAGGCAGTCGTCCACGGCGGCCAGATCATCCTTGTGCTGCTGCAGCGCACCGCGCAGCCACTGGCGCTTCGCAGCCGCCTTGGCCGCGTGGGGCGAGCGCGCCACCACCAGGCCGAAGTGATGGAGCTCGGCCAGCGAATCGGGGCCGTAGGCGCCCAGGTTCACAAACCAGAGCCGCTCGCTTCGGGGAGCGCCAGGCTCGCGCCCCAGGCTCACCGCCCAGCCATCCACCGCCCGCACCGCCATCCAGGCATCGAGGTGCAGGCCCTGCCGCCGTCCGAACCATTGCCGCCGCAACTCCGGCAACCCCTCCTCGATCGTGGTGGCGGCCACGAAGCGCACGTCGTGCAGCTCGATCCGGCAGCCCGGCGCACGGCCGCCGAGCACCGCCAGAAACAACTGGGGCGGCCGCAGCAGCGCGGGCATTCGCGGCTCAGGCATCGCACCAGACACCAGACGCCATCCACTCCTTGGACCGGTCTGGGCCAGGCTGGCAGCCCACGTCCTGAACCGTCGTCCATGGCTGCAGCACTGGAATCGATGCCCGCCCTGGGCCTGGGCACCTGGAAGGCCGCCCCCGGGGAGGTGGGCGCTGCGGTGCGCTCGGCCCTGGCGCTGGGCTATCGGCACATCGATTGCGCGTCCATCTACGGCAACGAAGCGGAGATCGGTGCTGCCCTGCAGAGCGCCCTGGGGCAGGGAACGCTGCCGCGCGATCAGCTCTGGGTCACCTCCAAACTCTGGAACGACTGCCACGCCCCCGACCAGGTGCGTACTGCCCTGGAGCGCACCCTGGCGGATCTGCAGCTCGACCATCTCGACCTCTACCTGATCCACTGGCCGGTGGTGCACCGCCAGGGGGTGCTGATGCCAGCCGTCGCGGCCGACCAGATCCCCCTGGAGCAGCTGCCGCTGCAGGTCACCTGGGCGGCGATGGAGCAGCTGGTGGATGCGGGCCTGGTGCGGCAGATCGGCCTGGCCAACTGCAGCACGGCCAAGCTCGCCGCCCTGCTGCCCCACTGCCGCCACCGGCCGGCGGTGAACCAGGTGGAACGGCACCCCTGGCTGCAGCAGACCGCTCTGCTGGCCTACTGCCGCGAGCAGGGCATCGCCGTCACCGCCTACTCCCCCCTGGGATCCCCCAGCAGCGACGGCCCGGCACCGCTGTTCAGCGATCCGGTGATCACCGCCATCGCCGCCGCCCATGGCGTCAGCGCTGCCGAGGTTCTGCTGGCCTGGGGCATCGCCTGCGGCACCAGCGTGATTCCCAAGTCGGTGCGGGCCGAGCGGCAGGCGGCCAATCTGCAGGCCAGCGAGCTGCAGCTCAACACCGACGAGATGGAGCGGATCGCCGGCCTTGACCGGCACTATCGCTTCGTGGACGGCAGTTTCTGGGAGCTTCCCGGCGGGCCTTACCACCGCACGGCCCTTTGGGATGAGCCTGCGCCCTGAGCGCCGCTGACAGCAGCGCTCAGGGCCGAATCCGCACGGGCGTGCCCACCGCCGTGCGCTCGAACAGCCAGCGGGCAGTGGCGCGACTCAGGCGGATGCAGCCTCGGCTGCGGGGCACCCCGAAGCACTCGCCGGCGTCCTCCTGCCAGGGGGCCGGATGCAGGCAGTAGCGGTCGGGGCCCAGACCGCCACCGCCGAGGCACATCACATCGGCCACCGGCGGGGTGACGTAGTCGCTGCCGGACAGAGGGGTATGGGCATGCTTGCTGGCGATGTGGAAGTCCCCCACCGGCGTGGGTGAGGCGGCCACCCCGCTGGACACCGGTGCGCTGTAGATGGGCTGCGCGCCCCCGGCATAGGCGTGCAGCCGCTGGCTGGAAAGATCGATCAGCAGCAGGGTGATCAGCTCCAGCACGGCAGGCCGCCGCAAGGCAGCCCCAGCATGGCGGAGGCGGACAGGGAGCTCAGCTGTGCTCGCGCAGGAAGCCGATCGTGCCCTCGAGCTCCTCAGCGAAGCGGTCGATCTCCTCAGGCGTGGTGGTGAAGCTGAGGCTGGCCCGCGCCGAACCGGGGATGCCGTAGTGGCGATGCAGGGGCTGGGTGCAGTGGTGGCCGCTGCGGATGCAAATGCCGGCCGAATCGAGCAGGGCGGCGATGTCGTTGGCATGCAGGCCGTCCACCGTGAAGGCGGCCAGGGCGCCGCGGTGGGGCTGCTGATCGGGGGTGGGACCAAGCACCGTCACCCCGTCGATGGCCTGCAGGCGCTGGAACAGGCGGCGGGTGAGCACCTGTTCCCAGGCGTGGATGCGCTCAAGCCCGATGTCCTGGAGGTAATCGAGGGCCGCCCCCATGCCGATCGCCTCGCCGATGGCGGGGGTGCCGGCTTCGAACTTGTGAGGCAGCTCCGACCAGGTGCTGTGATCGAGAAACACATCCTGGATCATCTCGCCGCCACCGAGGAACGGGGGCATGGCCTCCAGCAGTGCTTCCCGGGCCCAGAGAAACCCCATGCCCGTGGGGCCACAGAGCTTGTGGGAGCTGCCGGCGAGGAAATCGCAGCCCAGCTCCCGCACATCCACCGGCATGTGCGGCAGGCTCTGACAGGCATCCACCAGCACCAGAGCACCCACGGCATGGGCCAGGGGGGCGATCTCGGCGATCGGACTGAGACAGCCGAGGGTGTTGCTCACGTGCACCAGGCTCACCAGCTTGGTGCGCTCGTTGAGCTTGGCGCGGAGGTCGTCAAGATCCAGTTCGCCGCTGGCGGTGAGGCCCACATGGCGCAGCACACAGCCGGTGCGGGCCGCCAGCAGCTGCCAGGGCACGAGGTTGCTGTGGTGCTCCATCACCGACAGCAACACCTCATCCCCCTCGGCGAGGTTGACCTCACCCCAGGTGCGGGCCACCAGATTGATGGCCTCGCTTGCATTGCGGGTGAACACGACCTCGCGGGAGCTGGCCGCACCCACGAACTGAGCCACCTTCTCGCGGGCGCCCTCGAAGCCTTCCGTGGCGCGGGCGCTGAGCTGGTGGGCACCGCGGTGCACGTTGGCGTTGTCGTGGCCGTAGTAGCGCTGCAGGGCCTCCAGCACCCGGCTGGGCTTCTGGCTGGTGGCGGCGTAATCCAGGTAGATCAGCGGCTGGCCGAGGCAGGCGGTCTGGGCCAGCAGCGGAAAGTCGGGCCGGGTGAGAGCCGCCAGGTTCTCCGCCGCAACACCGGCACCCGGATCCACCAGGCGCGGCCCCGATGGAGGACGGATGGCGGGGGATGCGGTCATGGCGTTCAGGCGGCTCCCAGCAGGGCAGTCATGGGGTCGTGGCGATGGGCTGCAGCCGGAAGCTCCCGCAGCACCTCGTGGCAGAAGGCGCGTTGCAGCAGGCCGGCGGCCGTGGTCGCATCAATGCCACGGCTTCGAAGGTAGAAGAGTTCCTCGCTCTGCAGCTGGCTCACGGTGGCGCCATGGGCGCATTTCACGTCGTCAGCCACGATCTCCAGTTCCGGTTTGGTGTCGATGCGGGCCCGGTCGGAGAGCAGCAGCGTGCGGCTGAGCTGGGCCGCATTGGTGCGCTGGGCCAGGCGGGGCACCTGCACGGCCCCGTTGAACACGCTGCGTCCGCTGCCATCGGCCACAGCCTTGTGCAGCTGATCGAGTTCCCCGTCCGGGCCGTCGAAGCGCACGAAGCTATGGGTGTCAGCCAGCTGGCGGCCATCCACGCGCTGCAGACCGAGCAGGCGGGTGCGGGCTGCTCCCTGCTCCTGCACAACACGGGGCTCATGGCGGGCAAGCCCCCAGCCACTGGACACCAGCGTGGCCTGCAGCTCGCTGGCGCTGGCCTGGCGTACGGCCAGGTGGTGGAGCAGGGCGGCGTGGTTGTGGCCCTGGGCCAGGCAACCCAGCTGCAACCGGGCCCCCTCGCCGAGCACCACTTCGCTCACCAGGCTGAGCAGCTGGCGTTGGCCGGGGGCGGGCGCCGGGACCTGCAGCAGCTCCAGCCGGGCCCCGGGCTCCAGCACCAGCAGCAACCGCCAGGCCGCCACGCCCTCGCCGGCGGACACGGGCAGGGGCAGCTCCAGGCTGCCGGCGTCACCCTCGACCTTGAGCACCAGCAGGGCGGGGCGGGCCCCGCCATTGAGCAGCACAGGCCAGTGCTGATCACAGCCACTGGCCGCCAGAGCTGTGCCCAGCTGGGCCTCGGCGGCGGTGCCGGTGAGACGGGTCACGCCGGCGGGCAGGTTGAGCTCGGCCCAGGGGTCCAAAGCCCGTCCTGCAGCCGGGGCCGCGACACCGACGGGGATGGCCGCCAGAGCGGTGAGATCGGTGAAGCGCCAGTCCTCCTGGCGGCGCGTGGGCAACGGCGCACCGGCCAGCTCGGCCAGCCAGGCCAGGGCTGGGGCGCCCGATCCGGCAGCGGCGGCGGTGACGACGGGAGCGGCCACCATCAGGCCACCTCCAGAGGCTGACGCTCGGCCTCGCCGTCGAGACGGGCCAGCTCGGCGTCCACCCAGTCGTAGCCGCTGCGCTCCAGCTCCAGGGCCAGTTCCTTGCCGCCGCTGCGCAGGATGCGGCCAGCCGCCATCACGTGCACGGCATCGGGGGTGATCAGGTCGAGCAGGCGCTGGTAGTGGGTGATCAGCAGGGTGGCGTTGTCGGGGCTCGAGAGCTGGTTCACGCCGCCGGCGACGATGCGCAGGGCGTCGATGTCGAGACCGGAGTCGGTTTCATCAAGAATCGCCACCACCGGCTCCAGCAGAGCCATCTGCAGAATCTCGTTGCGCTTCTTCTCGCCGCCGCTGAAGCCCTCGTTCACCGAGCGATCCAGAAAGGCCGGGTCCATCTGCACGACCGACAGCCGCTCACGCACCACATCCTCGAAAGCGAAGGTATCGAGTTCTTCGTCCCCGCGCTCCTTGCGGCGGGCGTTGGTGGCCACCCGCAGGAATTCGAGGTTGCTCACCCCGGGAATCTCCACCGGATACTGAAAGCCGAGGAACAGGCCGATGCGGGATCGCTGTTCAGGATCGAGGTCCAGCAGGTTCTCTCCCCGGTAGAACACGCTGCCAGCAGTGACGGTGTAGGCGGGGTGGCCTGCCAGGACTTTGGAGAGGGTGCTCTTGCCGCTGCCATTACGGCCCATCACGGCATGGATTTCGCCGGCGCGGATGGTGAGGTTCACCCCCTTGAGGATGGGCTGGTTCTCCACCGAAGCGTGGAGATCACGAATTTCGAGCAGAACCGGTGCGTCCGGACGTATCACGGCAGACAAGAAAATGGGGAACGGGAGAAGAACAGAAAGGCAATGACGAGCTGAGGCTCTGTCGAGCGGGGTGAGGCGATCAGCCCACGGAACCCTCGAGCTTGAGGGCCAGCAGTTTGTCGGCCTCGGCAGCGAACTCCATTGGCAACTGGTTGAACACATCGCGGCAGAAGCCACTCACCATCATCGACACCGCCTCCTCAAAGCCGATGCCCCGGCTCTGCAGATAGAAGAGCTGATCCTCGGAAATCCGACAGGTGCTGGCCTCGTGCTCGATGCTGGACTGGGGCTGCTGGCAGCGGATGTAGGGATAGGTGTTGGCGGCTGCCTGATCGCCGATCAGCATCGAGTCGCACTGGCTGTAGTTCCGCGCCCCCACCGCCTTGGGACCGATCTGCACCAGTCCGCGGTAGCTGTTGGCGGAATGGCCGGCGCTGATGCCCTTGCTCACGATCGTGGAGCGGGTGCGTGGGCCCACGTGCACCATCTTGGTGCCGGTGTCGGCCTGCTGGCGGTTGTTGGTGAGGGCCACGGAGTAGAACTCACCCACCGAATCTGCACCTTGGAGCACACAGCTGGGGTATTTCCAGGTGATGGCCGAACCGGTTTCCACCTGGGTCCAGCTGATGCGGCTGCGATCACCGCGGCACTGGCCACGCTTGGTGACGAAGTTATAAATGCCACCCACGCCATTCTCGTCTCCGGCATACCAGTTCTGCACGGTGGAGTATTTGATGGAGGCGTCATCAAGAGCAACCAGTTCCACCACCGCCGCATGCAACTGGTTGGTGTCGAACATGGGTGCGGTGCAGCCCTCCAGATAGCTCACGGTGGAGGCTTCTTCCGCGATGATCAACGTGCGCTCGAACTGGCCGGTGTCACCCGAGTTGATGCGGAAGTAGGTGGAGAGCTCCATTGGGCATTCCACACCCTTGGGAATGAACACAAAGGAGCCGTCGCTGAACACGGCCGAGTTGAGGGCGGCAAAATAGTTGTCGTTGGTGGGCACCACCGTACCGAGATAGCGCTCCACCAGCTCTGGGTGGTCCTTCACCGCCTCGCTGATGGAGCAGAAGATCACGCCATGCTCGGCCAGCTGCTCGCGAAAGGTGGTGGCAATCGACACGCTGTCGAATACCGCGTCCACCGCCACATTGGAGAGACGCTTCTGCTCACTCAGCGGGATCCCAAGCTTCTCAAACGTCTCCAGCAACTTGGGGTCCACCTCATCGAGACTGGACTTCTTCTGCTGCTGCTTGGGGGCTGCGTAGTAGATGATCTCCTGGTAATCGATCGGGGGATACCCGAGGGTTGCCCAGTCGGGCTCCTCCATCTGCAACCACTGGCGGTAAGCCCGCAAGCGGAAGTCGAGCAGGAACGCAGGTTCCTGCTTCATCGAGGAGATCAGCCGCACCACCTCCTCGCTCAGGCCCTTGGCAATCTTGTCGGTGGCGATGTCGGTGACAAAGCCGTACTTGTAGTTCTGGGAAACCAGATCACCAACGGTGGCGGTGCTGCTCATGGTGAGGGAAAGCGGGGCTGGTGGGAGGCGGGAGAGAGGCCGGGATGTACTGCGGGGCTGTCGCTCAGCCGCCGGCGGTCGCCGCGTGGATCTCCTCGGTGGTGATGGTCTGCTTCTCGCCGCGGAAGGGGTTGTCCTCGGTGAGGAACAGCATGCAGTGACACTCCTTGCGCTCGCGCATCGGCACGCAGGGACAGTTCCAGAAGGCCTGGGCCACCTCAGCCTCCTTGTCTTCGTAGTGGCGGCATGGGCAGAGGGCACCGCCAAGATCTTCCTTGTGCTTGGCCAGGCCCTCCAGGACCACAGCCGTCACTCCGGGATCACTGCAGAAATAGGTGCCGGTTCGCTGGGCGTAGGTTTCCGCAAACTTGCGGATCACCTCCAGGCTTTCTGCACTGGCACCTTGATCGGCGGCAGAGGCGTTGGTGGTGGCGTTGGGGGTGTCAGGCATCGCGGCGGAAAGGCTGCACAGCAGAGGACGGACCCAGGTCGGAGCTCCGGTTGAGCGTCAAGCGCAGGCGGCCGGGGCAGAAACGCGAGGGCGTGGGGCGACGGGTGGGGCTGAAAACCGGTGCCGGAATGACGCCAGGCATCGGAGCAGACATCGAAACAGACAATTACGAAACGAGAGTGTTTCGTTACTCGCAACCCTAGGGCAGCGATTCAGCTGTTGGGTGCACGCGTATTGGGTGCGCTCGGGCGATGGGTCCACTTGCATTGTGCCGTCCCGGTCCCGGGGCGGCCTGCCCCGGCAAATCCCCAACCGCCGCCGGCACGTGGCATGGTGAACCAGCTGGATCCCGGCTTGAGGGCATGCGCACCGTCACTGCCAATTTGCCAGCGGCCAACCTGCCAGCAGCCCAAACTCCTGCGGCCAACCCGCCGGCGGCTCCCACCGCTCCAGCAGTCACAGCTGATGCCTCAACCCGGGAGGCCGTGCTCTCCTCACTGCTCCGGCATGGGGAGCTCACCGCCGCGAAACTGGCCAAGTTGCTGGGAATTTCCGTGCAGGCCATGCGCCGCCACCTCCGCACACTTGAGGTGGAGGGTCTGGTGCAGGCGAGCGCAACCACGGGGGGACCGGGCCGCCCCAGCTACCGCTGGCAGCTCACCGCCAAAGCCCAGGACCATTTCCCCGACGGCAGCGAGACCTTCGCCCTCGGCCTGATGGAGTCGCTGGCCCAGGCCCTGCCGCCCCACGCGATCGAACGGCTGCTCAGCCAACAGGCCGATGCCAAAGCGGCGGCCTACCGGGCCCACATCGGGCCTGGTCCCCTCCCCCAGCGACTGCAGCAGCTGGTGGACCTGCGCCGGCTGGAGGGGTTTGTGGCCGAGTGCAGCCCTGATCCCGACGGCCAGGGTTGGCTGATGCGTGAATTCCACTGCTCGGTGATGCGCATCGCCGAGCAGTTCCCCTGTGTCTGCGACCAGGAACTGCGGCTGATCCGCGAAACCTTCCCCGACTGCCAGGTGGACAGGGTGCACTGGCGGCTGGAGAAGGGACATTCCTGCGGTTTCCGCCTGCTGCCCCGCCCCGACGCTGGCGAAACCCAGTCGCCCCAGCCCTGAACGCCATGGATGCTGGCCCGCCCAGCGGTCCCCTCACCAGCGCGGAGGTGAAGCAGCTCGATTCCACGCTGCTGCCGGCCCTGGAGCGCCACCATCTGCGCCTGCTGGCCCACGGCCTGCGCAGCCTGCAGGCGGCAGCCGGACGGCGCCAGGGATCCTGCCCCGATCCGGACTCCCTCAGGTGCTGGCTGCTGGCTCAGCCGCCGGTGGCTGGCGCCGAGGAGTTCGCCGAGGTGTTTCTGCAGCAGCTGCAGCACCTGGCCGTGCAGCTCGAGACGATCGCCGCCGAGCAGGGCTGCAGCCCCCTCGACCTGAGCCTGGATCAGCTGGTGCTCTGGGCCCGCCGCCAGGCGGATCAACGCACCAGCAGCACCACCCCCACGAGCCCCAGCCCGGCCGCCAGCCAGCCTCCTGGCCCGGGCTGATCCCCCTCCAGCGGTGCCAGCAGCACGGCCATCAGGGGGGCGGTGGCCAGCAGAGCCACCGCCAGCCCAGCCGGCAGCCGCAACAGTGCCAGCTGCTGCAGGCCGATCCCGGCGGTGGTGCCCAGCAGGGTGGCCGCCAGCACCAGGGGCCAACGGCGGCCGACCGGACGCGGCTGGGGGCGGGAGAGGACCGGGCCCAGCAGGGCCGGCAGCAGCGGCAGCAGCACCAGGCAGGCTCCCAGCAGCCGCAGGCTGGAGGCCTGCAGCGGCGAGATCGGCTGCAGGCGCAGCGCTGCCCGGGCCAGCAGGGCGCCGGCGCTGCCACAGAGCAGGGCCAGCAGCGCCAGCAGCAGCCCCAGCCGCTGGGACGCCGCCGATGGCGCTCTGGCGATCATGGCCGCCGCTGGCAACTGGGGCGGACGCTGCAGCGCCACCAACACCAGCGCCATGCTCACCAGGGCCGTCCCGGCCCATTGCTGCGCTGCCGGCACCTCCGCCAGCAGCAGCACGCCGGCAGCACTGGTCACCGCCGGCCCGCCGGCCTCCACGGTGAGGGTGCGGCGGGTGCCCAGGCGGCGCAGGGCCGCGAAGTAGAAGCTGTCGCCGGCGGCAATGCCCATCACCCCGCTCACCAGCAGCAGGGCCAGGGGAACAGGCGCGACCGCCGGCAGGGCCAGCAGCAGCAGGGGCAGCTGCAGCGCCAGGGCGAGCAGATTCTTGAGCAGGTTCAGCTGAACCGGCCCCAGGGAGGTTGGCAGACGCCGCCAGAGGCCGCTGGCCAGGGTCCAGCCCAGGGCGGCCAGCAGGGCCGCCGCCACCCCAGTCGCCACCGCAAATGCCGCTGCGCCCTGCGATCATCGCCACAGACGCCTGCCTGTCGTGGCCGAGCCGATCGCCGACGCCATCAGCTTTTTCCAACTCAGCTGCGGCCGCTGGCGCTCCCAGCGCAGCAGCCACCACCTGCTGCACCGCCGGGCCGAGGCCGGTGGATCCTGGATCGAAGTGGTGGAACTGGCGGCCGACGATCCCCAGCTGATCGCCATTGCCGAGCTGCACGGCCAGGATCCCGATGGGCTGGTGGGCGGCTGCCGGGTCACCTGGAGTGCCTCGATGGCCTGGGACAAAGCCGGCGAGGCCCACCAGGGGGAGAGCGTGTTCGGCCTGATCCCCACCGATACCTGCGGACGGGAGGGCCTGCTGCTGCGGGATCGGGGCTATGCCGAAACCGCACCGGTGGCCGGCCACTTCGCCATGGACGAGCGCGACGGGCTGCTGCTCACCACCGGCTACGAAACCATGAACAGCCTGGAGCGCTTCAGCTTCGCCGGCCCCGACGTGCGACTGCGCACCAGCACGGTGGAGGGCCTCTCGAACACCGCCTCCTTCTGCGTGGAGACCCGGGTGAAAGACGAGGCGAAAGCGCCCCAGTCCGAAGCAGCCGCTGAGATCGCTGCCGGTCGGCCAGGCAGCGACGGCGCCACGGCTCTCTCGCCCCTGGGCTGGTAGCGGCAACGGTGTTGAACGTTACGGACTGTGAGCCCTGCCCGGCGGCGTCCGGTGCCACCGGGGTCGCACTTCTACGATCCCAGCGACGGATGCTGAATGCGTGTGGCCCTGCCTCTCCTGAAGTACGCGCCGATCACCCAGAACGCCAGGGTTGATCCCCTGCGCGTGGGGTCGGACGAGGATCCCAAGGCCGCGTCCATGGACAAGGCCATGGACCGGGAGGATCAGAACTTCGTGATCGAAGCGGCCTACCGCCAGATCTTCTTCCACGCCTTCAAGGTCGACCGCGACCGCACGCTCGAATCCCAGCTGCGCGACGGGCAGATCACCGTCCGCGACTTCATCCGCTCCCTGTGTCTCTCCGACACCTTCAACCGCAGCTTCTACAACCTCAACAGCAACTACAAGGTGGCCCGCCACCTGGTGGAGAAGCTGCTGGGCCGCAAGACCCACGGCAAGGCCGAGGAGATCGCCTGGTCGGCCGTGCTGATGACCCGCGGGGTCAAGGGGATGGTGGACGACATCCTCGACAGCGAGGAATACCTCGAAGCCTTCGGCTACGACACTGTTCCCTACCACCGCAACCGGGTGGTGGGCAGCCGCGATCTTGGTGAGACGCCGTTCAACATCACCAGCCCCCGCTACGACTCCTACTACCGCAACATCCTGGGCTTCCCCCAGGTGGTGTACACCGGCACCGCCCGGGCCTTCCCGGAGCGGGCCCGGCAGCGCCGCGGTGGCTCCCCTGCCGACTACCTCGACTGGGTGCGCAGCCTCCCGGCCATGCGCGCCAGCAGCGCCTCCGCCAGTGCCGACATGGACTACCTGGCCCGGGTGCCCTACCGCAGCATCGGCCGCTGATCCTGGGCTGAGCGCTCAGCACTGCACAGGCGACCGCAAGGTCGCCTTTTTGATGGCTGCTCCCGCTGCGGAGGGGGCGTCAGTGCTTGCTGACCGCCTGAGCCCGGCTCCGGCCGGGGGTGACAGAGTTGCGCCACCGATCCCAAAGAGAAGCTTTCGCCGTGGTTAAGTCACTCGGATCACTGGCACGCATGACCCTGCGGCAACTGCGTCAGGTCGCCAGTGACCTGGGCGTGGCCCTCTACAGCCGCAAATCCAAGGAAGAGCTGGTTGCCGCCATCGAGGAGCGCAGCGACGAAGACAGCAACCAGCCCAGCCTTCGGTCAATGGAGGCGGAGATGGAGCCCGCCCCCAGGCCCCAGGCCGAAACCAGCGTGGTGTTTCTGCCCCGTGATCCCCAGTGGGCCTACGTGTTCTGGGAGATCTCCGACGACGACCGCGCCTCCGCCCAGGCCGCCGGCGCCACCCAGCTCTGCCTGCGGGTGGCCGATGTCACCGGCCTGCCGGGTGGCTCGGTTCACCCCCACACCCTCCAGGAGGTGATCGTCGACAGCTATGCCACCGAGTGGTACCTGCCCGTGCCCCTGAGCGACCGTGACTACCGGGTGGAGCTGGGCTACCGCCAGGGCAGCGGCGGCGGCTGGATCTCCCTGGCCTACTCCTCGGTGGCCCGGGTTCCAGCCCTGCACCCCAGCGAGCAGATCCTCGATCAGTTCGTGCCCTTCTCCCTTGAGAGCGCCCCAGGACCCGTGCTGCCTGCACCGGGGGGCCGTCTGGCCGAACCCGCCGACACCGGCCTGCACGAGCGCCTCTACCAGAGCGCCACGGCCCAGTGGCGGCGCATCAGCCGCGGCTCGGAGGCTTTCCATGAGCTCGACACCTCCGGGCTCGACACCTCCGGGTACGGCTCCAGCGCGCTCAACCCGTCCGGTGCTGGCCTGTGGGCCAGCGGCCGCGACTCCGGCATCGGTGGGGTGGCACCGCGGCAGCGCTCCTTCTGGCTGGTGGCCGACGCCGAACTGATCGTCTACGGAGCCACCGACCCCTCCGCGCGGCTGAGCATCGGCGGCGAGGAGGTGCCCCTCTCGGCCGACGGCACCTTCCACGTGCAGGTTCCCTTCCGGGATGGCAAACAGCTGTATCCGATCGAGGCGGTGGCGGCCGACGGGGAACAGAAGCGCAACATCACCCTGGAGTTCAGCCGCACCACGCCCGAGGACAACAGCAACCCGGCCGACAAGGCCGCCAGCGAGTGGTTCTGATGCGCCGCTGAGGCCCCGCTGCGTCCAACCACGGCCCTGACCCGCTGGCGGAGCCCCCCCTGTGCCAAGCGATGGGGCAACCCTGAACGGGTTCCCTTCGCTCAACACCTCCGTGGGCCTGGCTCGCTTCCCCTGGACCGCTGCCCTCGCCCTGCTGCTGGCCGGCTGCAGCGCCGAAGCCAGATTGGTGGGCTCACCACCACCGCCACTGCCGCTGCCAGAGGGCATTGAGGTGGCCTTCAACCACAACGTTCGCAGCCGCTACCGAAGCCCGATCACGGGCCGCTGGCGCCAGGGCGATGATCTCGAGGCCTTCGTGCTCGCTTCGATCGCGCGGGCCGAGCGCGAGATCCTGGTGGCAGTGCAGGAACTCACCCTGCCACTCATCGCCGAGGCCCTGGTGGAGCGCCATCGCCAGGGGCTGCGGGTGCGCGTGGTGCTGGAGAACACCTACAGCGCCCCTTGGAGCACCCAGCACCCCGCCAGCCTCAGCCCCCGCCAGCGCCAGCGGCAGGCCCAGCTGCAGGCCCTGGGCTGGGGTGATGCGGTGGCCATCCTGCAGCGCGGCGGTGTGCCGGTGATCGACGACACCGCCGATGGCAGCGCCGGCAGTGGCCTGATGCACCACAAGTTCGTGGTGGTGGATGGACAGGAGGTGATCACCGGTTCCACCAACTTCACCGCCTCCTGCGTCCACGGCGACCCCGATGCCCCCAGCACGCGGGGGAATGTGAACCACCTGCTGCGGCTGCAGAGCCGGGAGCTGGCAGAACTGTTCCGGGAGGAATTCGAGCGCATGTGGGGCAATGGGCCGGGCGGCGCCCAGGACAGCCGCTTCGGCCTGGGCAAGCAAAGCGAGGGGCTGCGTTGGGTGCGGGTGGGCGGCACGCCGGTGGGGGTGCTGTTCACGCCCCACAGCCCCAGCGACGGGCGCCATGCCCTGGCCCTGCTGGAGCAACTGCTGGAGACAGCCGGCGAGCAGCTGGACCTGGCCCTGTTCGTGTTCTCCGCCCAGCGCCTGGGCAACGTGGTGGGGGATCTGCACGATCGCGGCGTCAGCGTGCGCCTGCTGGTGGATCCGGGCTTCGCCAACCGCTTCTTCAGCGAGGTGCTGGATCTGCTCGGCCTGGAGCTGCCCGATCACCGCTGCATCGTGCAGGCGGAGAACCACCCCCGGCAGGACCCGTTGCCGGGGGTGGGCACGCCCCGGATCGCCAGCGGTGACAAGCTCCACCACAAGCTGGCGGTGGTCGACCGCCGGCGCGTGATCACGGGCTCCCTGAACTGGAGCGTGGCGGCGGCCCACCGCAACGATGAAACCCTGCTGGTGATCGATTCGCCCAAGCTCGCGGCCCACTTCGGCGCCGAAGTGGATCGGCTCTGGAGCGGGGCCGAGCTAGGGGTGACCGAGCGCCTGCAGCGCAAGCAGGAGCGCATGCGGCAACGCTGCGGCAGCGGCCAGCGGGCCGCCGCCTAGGATTTTCTTAGGCAAGTCAGCGCTGATGCCCGCCCCTTCCGGAACCCCCCAGCAGCGCGCAACCCTGGACGCGATCCAGCTGATGCTGCGCGATCTGCACACCCGCCACGACGACATCCGCCACCGGGCGGCGTTCCGGGGCTGCACCCGTGAACTGCTGGACGTGCAGCAGGAACTGGTGGATTACCTGCTGGCCAAAAAGGGCGAGCTGATGGGCCAGAGCTGCCCCGAAGGCCAGTCACAGCCCAGCTACACCGCCTATCTCTAGATCCGATCCCCCAGGCCACCCGGCGGCCATCGTGATCGTGGGGGGAGGCCCGGGAGGCACCAGCCTGGCGTTGCGTCTGGCCCGCGCCGGCCAGGCCGTGACGCTGGTCGAGGCCAGTGCCCCTGAGCGCCTGGACCGCCAGTTCCGGGGCGAAGCGCTGATGCCCCACGGCCTGGCGGCGCTGGAGGCCATGGGGCTGCTGCCCCTGCCGGCGGCTGTGCCCCAGCGGCCCCTGGCCGGTTGGCGCTTCGTGCTCGAGCAGCGCGAGTTGTTCCGGCTGGCGGAGCCGCTGGAAGGCTCCCCATCAGCAATTCCCTGCACACTGATCAGCCAGCCGGCCCTGCTGCGCCACTGGCTCCATGAACTCCAGAGCCTGCCGGCAGCACGGGTGCTGCTAGGGGTGCGGGCCTCGGGGCTGCTGCTGAACGGCGGCCGGGTGCGGGGTGTGCAGCTGGCCGATGGGCAAACACTTGAGGCCCCGCTGGTGGTGGCGGCCGACGGCCGGGGGTCACGGCTCCGGCAGCAGGCGGGCCTGACCCTGCGACGCGCCGGCAGCCCCATCGATCTGCTCTGGTTCCGGCTGGATGGCCATGATCCCAGCCCCCTGGAGGGCTGCTTCACCACGGTGGTGGGCCCCACGGGTCTGTTCAGCGCCTTCGACAGCGCCGGCGGCGGCGTGCAGTTGGGCTGGGTGCTGGACCGGCAGCCCGGTGACCATCCCTCTGACCGGGACCATGGCCGCAGCGCCCCGCTGGACCACGCCACCCCGTGGGCCGAGCGTTTCGCCGCCCTCAGCCCCCCCTCACTGGCGGCCTGGCTGCGAGCTTCGGCGGCCTCACTCCAGGAGCCGGTACCGCTGCGGGTGGAGGTGGGCCAGGCCGAGCGCTGGTGGCGGCCCGGCCTGCTGCTGCTGGGCGACGCCGCCCACCCCATGAGTCCGGTGCGGGCCCAGGGCATCAACCTGGCGCTGCGTGATGCCTGCACCGCAGCCGAGGAACTGCTGGCCACCCTGTCCCCGGCGGCGGAAAGCGACGAGAGCCTGGAGCAAGCCCTGGATGGGGCGCTGGAGCGGATTGAGGCGCGGCGGCGGCCGGAGAGCGAAGCGCTCCAGCATCTGCAGGCCGAAGAGACCCGACGCGGCACCCTGCTGCGCCACCAGGGCGGGCTGCGGCGCGCGCTCGCCCTGGCGGCACCCTTGCTGGGACCACCGGTGGCCCAGCGCTGGCGTCAGCAGCAGGCCCCCCTGCGACTGGGGCTCACCACCCTCACCGGGGCCAGTGACCAAGGCGGCTCCCTGGCCCGGCAGCAATGATGGAGGCCCCGCCAGAACCGCTGCAGCCATGCACCCACCGTCGTTGCCAACAGCGCTCCGTGGCCGGCGGCCCGAGCCGCCAGTCCTGCCTGGCCGACTGGCACTGCTGGCTGGCCTGGCCTGGCTGAGTGCCCTGACGGCAGCGCCGCTGGTGCAGGCCGCCGAACCCCCCTATCCAGGCCGTGAGCAGCTGCGCGAGCTGCAGCTGCTCACCTTCAACTGCGCCCGCGACAATCAGCCCGACGACTGTGATCGGGCCAGGCTCCTGGCCGATCCGCTGCTCGACCACCCGCGTCTGTCGGGGCTGTGCAAGGACGCCCTGTGGACCATTCGCGAGGACGGGGTGGTGGTTTCCGACAACAGCTTCGAGCGCCGAGACCGGCTCGATCGGGCCGGTGAGGATCTGATGCGGTTCTGCCCCCGCAATCCCCCGTCTCCAGCCCGCGGCAGCGGTGCGGCTGGCGGCCCCCCGGGCCCCATGCCCGGAGCCGGATTCAGGGGACTGCCTGGGCGCTGATCAGCTCGAGCACCTGCCGGGCCGTGGTCTCCATGAAGGCCGCTGACCAGGTGGGCTGAACCACGGCCCGGTTGGAGAGGTCGCAGAGCGCGTTGCGCTCCCCTGCCGCCTCACAGCTGGCCACCATGGTCAACAGGGCGTTGGTGAGCTTGCCGCGCAGACAGCTCTCGGCGCCTCGGCGGGCCAGCACCGCCGCCGCCGCCGATTCGGTCCGTCCCAGGGCCTGGTCATAGGGAAGGGCCCGTGCCCCGCCCATCACTGCGGCGGCCGCGGGCAGCGCCGTCCCCAGGCCAGCCAGCACCACCGCGGCGGCCGCACGGCTCAGCCGGCGGGCGGGCCCTCGGCGAGCCGTGGGGGAATGGGGAAGCCGGCAAACCAGGTGCCAGTGGGGGTGCGGGCAACCCATGGGCGCAACAGTCAGGCCACTCCTGACGGTAGCCAGGCTTGCCGGGAGGGCCCCTTCTGCAGGGTTAGTTTGAATCCACCCGCCCCGGCCCGATGGCAGTGAACGCGCAGGAGATCCAGATCCGCGAGGTCCGCCTGCCCCAGCCCTTCAGCGACCAGAAACCGGGCACCTCGGGCCTGCGCAAGAGCAGCAAGCAGTTCGAGACGCCCCACTACCTGGAGAGCTTCATCGAAGCCAGCCTGCGGGTGCTGCCGGGTGTGGGCGGTGGCACCCTGGTGGTAGGCGGCGACGGCCGCTACGGCAACCGCCGCGCCATCGGCGTGATCGCCCGCATGGCCGCCGCCCATGGCCTGGAACGCCTCATCGTCACCAGCGGTGGCATCCTCTCCACCCCGGCGGCCTCCCACCTGATCCGGCGCCACAAGGCCATCGGCGGAATCATCCTCTCGGCCAGCCACAACCCCGGCGGTCCGGGGGGCGACTTCGGCGTCAAGGTGAACGGCGCCAACGGCGGGCCTGCCCCCGAGTCGATCACCAACGCCATCCACGCCGTCACCCAGAGCCTGGAGAGCTACCGCATCGCCGAGCCGGCGGGGGATGACAAGGCCAGCCCCGTCGATCTGGAGCGCCTCGGCAGCCAAAGCCTGGGCCCCCTGCAGATCGAGGTGGTCGACGGCGTCGACGATTACGTGGCTCTGATGCAGGGCCTGTTCGACTTCGACGCCATAGCCGATCTGCTCAAGGACGGGTTCCCCATGGCCTTCGACGCCATGCACGCCGTCACCGGCCCCTATGCCACGCGGATTCTGGAGGGAGTGCTGGGGGCCCCGGCCGGCAGCGTGCGCAACGGCACCCCGCTGGAGGATTTCGGCGGCGGCCACCCCGACCCCAACCTCACCTACGCCCACGAGCTGGCCGAGCTGCTGCTGGGCAGCGACGCCTACCGCTTCGGGGCCGCCTGCGACGGCGACGGCGACCGCAACATGGTGCTGGGCCAGCGCTGCTTCGTGAACCCCAGCGACAGCCTGGCGCTGCTCACGGCCAACGCCACCCTGGTGCCCGGCTATGCCGATGGCCTGGCCGGCGTGGCCCGCTCGATGCCCACCAGCGCCGCCACCGATGTGGTGGCCAAGCAGCTGGGCATTCCCTGCTACGAGACACCCACCGGCTGGAAGTTCTTCGGCAACCTGCTCGATGCCGGCCGCATCACCCTCTGCGGTGAGGAGAGCTTCGGCACCGGCTCCAACCACATCCGCGAGAAGGACGGCCTCTGGGCGGTGCTGTTCTGGCTCAACATCCTGGCCAGACGGCGCGAACCGGTGGCCCAGATCATGGCCGAGCACTGGGGCCGCTTCGGGCGCCACTACTACTCCCGACACGACTACGAGGCCATTCCCAGCGAGGCGGCCCATGGCCTCTACGAGCGCGTACAGGCCATGCTCCCGTCCCTAGCAGGCCAGAGTTTCGCCGGCCGCTCGATCGCCACCGCCGACGACTTCGCCTACACCGACCCGGTGGACGGCTCGCGCACCGAGGGGCAGGGCCTGAGGCTGCTCCTCGAGGACGGCAGCCGGGTGGTGCTGCGCCTCTCGGGCACCGGCACCCAGGGGGCCACCCTGCGGGTGTATCTGGAGAGCTATCTGCCGCCCAGCGGCAACCTGAGCCAGGACCCCCAGGTCGCCCTGGGCGATCTGATCAGGGCAATCGATGGTCTGGCCGAGATCAAAGCCCGCACCGGCATGGGTCAGCCCACGGTGATCACCTGAGTCTGCGGCCGATCAGGTCTCGCTCCGGTCTGACGACTGGCCTGGGCCAGGGTTAGGGGGCCGTGCCTCGCCAGAGCCGTCCTGCCCTCCCTCAGATGCCCCCCCCCTCAATGGGGGCCGCCGGTAGCCCTGGATCCTCTCCAGTTGTTTCATGGTCTGGGTGGCCAGGCCCCAGAGCGCCCCGGCCGCGCTGAACAGCACGAACCACCAGTAGAACGTGTGCGGCTTCACCTGGGCCGGGGTGTTCAGGATCAGCTCCCGCAGAAACAACGCCACGGCCAGGCCCAGACCTCCTCCCACCAGGGCGGCAAGGGTGGCTGCTGCGCCATTGAAGCGGGGGCGTGCCATCAGCTGTTGACGGTGTCCGGAAGAGGCGAGGGACTGCCAGGTTCGTCCTCAGGACGGCGACCGAAGAACTGCTTCATCACCACATAGAACACCGGCACCACCAGCAGGGAAAGCGCGGTGGCCACCAGCAGACCACCGAACACCACCGTTCCCAGAGACGACTGGCTGCGGGCGCCCGCACCGCTGGCGAGCACCAGTGGCAGGAAACCGAACAGCGAGGAAATGGCTGTCATCAGGATCGGGCGCAGGCGTGACTGGGCGGCCTCACGAGCGGCGAGAAGGGCTGTGGCCCCGGCAGCCATACGCTGGTTAGCCAGATCCACGATCAGGATGCCGTTCTTCGCAGCCAGGCCGATCAGCATCACAAGACCCACCTGGGCATAGATGTTCACAACCTCACCGCGAGCAGCCAGAAAGAGCAGGGCTCCAAGCATGGCGGTGGGCACCGTCATCAGAATGATCAGAGGATCGGTGTAGCTTTCGTACTGGGCTGAGAGCACAAGGAACACCACCAGGATGCCAAGAGCAAAGATCACGATTGCTAGGGCGCCCGCCTTCACCTCCTCACGGGAAATCCCGGTCCAGTCGTAGCCGAGCCCGGGGACGTTGAGCTGCTCGAACTGTGAACGGATGGTGTTGATGGCATCACCGGAGCTCCTTCCTGCAGCCGAATTGCCTTCCACCTGGATGGCACGGAAGAGATTGAACCGCGGGATCACCGAGGGCCCTGCCGCGGGACGTAGCGTGAAGAATTCGGAGAGGGGCACCTGATCACCACTGCTGTTGCGCACAAACAGCTCCGTGAGTGATTCAGGCGTGGATCGATAGACATCATCGGCCTGAACATAAACACGTCGGGCCCTGCCCTCCACAAACGTGTCGTTCACATAAGAGCCGCCGAAGTACACGCTGAACGTGCTCATCGCATCGCCATAGTCAATGCCGAGGGCCGCCATGCGATCACGATCCACAAGCACCTCCAATTGCGGACCTTCCGGCGAGAACTGGGTGAAGACGCGGCTGAAGACACCGGTCTGGGTAGCGTTGCGGATTAGGGTGTTGGCCTGCTCGGCCAGCTCGGGCAGCGAGAAGGCACCGCCACTCTGATCAAGCAGTTGCAGTTCAAAGCCATCGCCGGTGCCATACCCAGGCACCGGCGGAGGCTCCACCACAAACACCCGGGCTCCTTCCACCGCCTGGAGTTTGCGGTTGAGGCGCTCCACGATCGCAGCGACACTGCGCTCAGGGGACTGACGCTGATCCCAGTTTTCGGTCCCGAGAAAGAAGATTCCCCGGTTGGGGGCGTTACCTTGAAGGCTGGCGCCGCTGAAGAGAGCGGCACTCTGAACTCCGTTCTCTATCTCCGATCTCAGGATTTCCGCCACTTCACGATTGATCGCCTCGGTGCGCTCCAACGACACGCCATCGGGAGCCTGCACAAAACCGATGGCATAGCCCTGATCCTCGGTTGGCACGAACCCAGAAGGCATGGCATTGAAGGCCACGCCCGTCAGGGCAATGCCGCCCAACAGCAGTCCAATGACAACGCGGCGATGGTCCAGCACCCAACTGAGCAGACCCTTGTAGCCACTCTCAACGCGCGCATAGAAACGGTTGAAGGCAGCGAAGATAGGCTCCAGAAAAAAGCCCAGCAGGAGGCCGATGGCCGTGAAGATCACCACCGGCAGAAGGTTGGTGACACCGCCAAACACAAGACCCGTGGCCGCACCGCCGATGGCGAAGGGCAGCCGCAGGGGCAGCCCCGTGATCAGCTTGAGCGCGAATCCCACCAGCAGACCCGCCAATGTGGCGAGCAACACCGGAACCACACCGCCTCCGGCGGACAGGAGGCCATAGGCGAAACCCACGAAGCCGGCGCCGATGCAGTAGGTGCGCCGGGAGGGTGTGCCGGTATCCAACCCCAGCAGCAGCCCCGACAGCATGGGCGAGAAGGTAAGGGCGTTGAACGTGGAGATCGCCACCGAGAAGATGATGGTGGCGGCAAATTGCTTGTAAATCGTGCCTGTGGCCCCCGGAAAGAACAGCACCGGCACGAACACGGCAAACAGCACCAGTGAGGTGGCGATCACCGCTGAAAAAAGCTCATCCATGGTTGCGATGGCCGCCCCGATCGAGCCCATCCCTGCCTGCTTCTTGGTGCTGGTGTCTTCGATCACCGTGATCGCATCATCCACCACAAGACCAGCGGCCAGCACCAGCCCGAACAGAGTGAGCTGATTCAAGGAGAATCCGGCCGCCAACACCCCGGCAAAGGTGCCGATCAGAGCCACCGGGATGGCGATCCCTGGCACCAGGGTTGACTTCCAATCCTGCAGGAAGAGGAACAGAACCAGCACCACCAGCACCACCGCATCCCGGAGAGCATTGGCTACGCCCCGAATCGAGGCATTGATGAAGTCAGTGGTGTCATAGATCTTCTCCGCCTTCACCCCGGGGGGGAGCGTGGCCCTGAACTCATCAATCACCTGCTCCACCCCTGCCGACACGTCCACGGCATTGCTGCCGCTGAGTTGATAAATGGCCATACCCACAGAAGGCACACCATTGATGTCGGTGGCACCGATGTTGAAGTTCTCCCCCCCAAGGGACACGCGCCCCACATCCTTAAGCCGGATAAGCGAGCCATCCCCCATCCGCCTCAGGATGAGATTCTCGAACTCCTCCAGCGAACGCAGACGGCCCTGGAGTTGCACCGTGAACGTGTAGGGCTGGCCCTGCGGCGAGGGTTCTCCACCCACCTGGCCCGCAGGAACCAGTCGGTTCTGGCTCTGCAATGCCGCCCGCACATCGGCCGAGGTGAGACCAACAGAGGTGAGCCGCCTGGGGTCCAGCCAGATCCTGTACGCAAGCTGTCGATTGCCGAAATAGGTGAGGGAGCCAACCCCCTTGACCCGGCGGATCGGATCGGTGAGATTCTGATCCAGGAGACCTGAGAGGAATTCAACGCTGTATGGGTTCTGAGGGTCCTCAGATGTAAAGTTATAAACCAGGAGGATAGAATTAGATGCCTTTTCTACGTTTACTCCCGTCTGCCGCACTTCCTGGGGAAGGCGCGGTTCAGCCAGCGACACGCTGTTCTGCACATTCACCTGGTTGATGTCACCATCCGTGCCACTGGCGAAGGACACGGTGATGCTGGAGACACCGTCGGCGGAACTGTTGGAGGAAATAAACTCCATGTTCTGCACACCGTTGATCTGCTGCTCCAGCACTGAGGTCACACCCTCCTCCACCGACACCGCATCGGCACCGGGATACACGGACCTCACGGTGACCGTGGGCGGGGCGATGTCGGGGAGGTTCTCCACCGGCAGCACCGGAATGGCGATCAGCCCCATGATCACAATCAGCAGGCTGCAGACCGTGGTCAGAACCGGCCGGGTGATGAAGGTGTTGGAAGGAGACATCGTTCAGGGCCTCACTTCACAAACACCGGCGTGCCGTGTCGGAGCCTGATCAGATTGGTGGTGATCACCCGCTCTCCCTGTTGCACCCCCTGGATCACCGGATAGCGCTCTCCCTGCACGAAGCCAAGCTCCACCGGTGTCTGCAGCGCATAGGTGCCGTCCGCGGGCAGGGCAGCCAGTTGCTCAGGGGTGAGTTGTCCGGGCTGGGCCTTGAGGGCCTCAAGGCTGCCGACGCGGAACACGAAACTCTGCCCGGAAGTCTGCCGCACCGCGCTGAAGGGCACCGCCAGCTGCGCAGAGGTGTCGAACACCACCCTCGTGCGCAGGCGCATGCCGTTGCGCAGATCGGCACCCGGGTTGTCGAAGGGCATCGTCACCAACAGGCCCTGGGTGTCGGCCGTGACGTTGGGATCCATGAAGCTCACCCGACCGCTGGCCAGGGTGTCCCCGCCACCGGGAGCTTCGACGAAGACCTGTTGGCCAAGCCGCAGGCGCGAGGCATACACGGCCGGAACTTCGACGCGGACCTGCAGGCGGTCATTGCGGATCAGGCTGGTGAACGGGTTGCCCTCGCGGATCACATCCCCCACCTTCACCTCAAGGTCGCTGACGACGCCACTGATGGGAGCCCGCAGATCCTTGAAGGCCAGATCGGCCTGGCGGACCCGCACAGCTTCCTCCGACTGCAGCAGGGCTTCGCGGAAGCGATCGCGCTGGAAGGCACTGGCCGCGCCCTGCTCTGCCAGAAATTCGAACCGCCTGAAATCCACCTTGTTCTGCTCCATCACGGCCCTGGCCGCAGCCAGCTCGGCCTGGCTCTGCTTCTGATCGAGCACCACCAGCAACTGGCCCGCCTGCACCACTTCGCCCTCGCGCACGAGGATCTGCTCGATGCGTCCGCCGGCACGGGCCGCCAGCGACACCTTGTCCACCGACTCCAGGGTGCCGACGGTGTTCAGCTCATCGGCAAACGGGGCCAGCTCCACCGCCTGGGCCTCCACCGGCACCAGGGCTGCCGGCGCGGCCGCCTGCTGGTCGGCGCAGGCCGCGATCATGGGCAACGCTCCAGTGAGCACAGCCAAGGCCCACAACCGGCGAATCAGCACGCACTCCCCTCAGTCAGCGCCATTGTGCCTCCTCAGCGCTTGGCGGGCATCCTCGAACCAGCAAGGGAGAATGGGGCCCTGTGAGCGACCTCTTCAGCCACCGGCGTGAGCAGCGCCTCAGCCAGCTGGCCCCCCTGGCCGACCGGCTGCGTCCCCGCACCCTGGACGAGTTCGTAGGCCAGGAGGCGATCCTCGGGCCCGGCCGTCTGCTGCGGCGCGCCATCGGCGCCGACCGGGTGGGGAGCCTGATCCTGCACGGGCCCCCCGGCGTGGGCAAGACCACCCTGGCGCGGATCATCGCCGGTACCACCCGCGCCCACTTCAGCAGCCTCAACGCCGTACTGGCGGGGGTGAAGGACCTGCGCGCCGCGGTGGAGGCGGCTCGCCAGCGGCTGGAGCTCCACGGCCTGCGCACCACCCTGTTCATCGATGAGGTGCACCGTTTCAACACGGCCCAGCAGGACGCCCTGCTGCCCTGGGTGGAGAACGGCACGGTGAACCTGATCGGGGCCACCACCGAGAACCCCTTCTTCGAGGTGAACAAGGCTCTGGTGAGCCGCTCGCGTCTGTTCCGGATGCAGCCCCTGGAGCCACGGCACCTGCACCAGCTGCTGGAGCGGGCCCTGGCCGATCCCGAGCGGGGCTACGGCGATCGGACCGTGACAGTCAGCGCTGAGGCGGCCGAGCATCTGGTGGATGTGGCCGGGGGCGATGCCCGCAGCCTGCTCAATGCCCTGGAGCTGGCGGTGGAGACCACCCAGCCCGGAGCGGATGGCGCGATCACGATCGATCTGGCCATCGCCGAGGAGTCGATCCAGCAGCGGGCGGTGCTCTACGACAAGCAGGGTGACGCTCACTTCGACACCATCAGCGCCTTCATCAAATCCCTGCGAGGGAGTGATCCCGACGCTGCCCTGTTCTGGCTGGCACGAATGGTGGAGGCGGGCGAGAATCCCCGCTTCATCTTCCGCCGCATGCTCATCGCCGCCGGCGAGGACGTGGGCCTGGCCGATCCCCAGGCGATCGTGGTGGTGGAGGCCTGCGCCGCCGCCTTCGAGCGGGTGGGGCTGCCGGAGGGGCTCTATCCCCTGGCCCAGGCCGCCCTCTATCTGGCCGGGACCGAGAAGAGCAACAGCATCCTCGGTTTCTTCGATGCGGTGAAGACGGTGCGCTCCGCCAACCGCCAGCAGGTGCCCGCCCATCTGCGCGACGCCAACCGCGACGGCCCGGCCTTCGGTGATGGGGTGGGCTACCGCTACCCCCATGCCTACGGGGAGCACTGGGTGGCCCAGCAGTATCTGCCGAGCCAGTTGCAGGGGGAGGTGTTCTGGCAGCCCGGGCAGCTGGGCTGGGAGGGGGCCCTGCGCCAGCGGCTGCAGCAGCGCCGCGCCGCCCAGCTGGCGGCAGCGGCCGAGACAGCCCACGAGGGCGGCGAGGTGCTCAGCAGTGGGCCGGACGATCCCCAGCTGGAGCGCTGGCTGCGGCGCCAGGCGGCCAGCGAGGGCGCCCGGCTCGATGCCCTGCGCCAGCACTTCTGGACCGGAGCGCCCATCCAGCGCCATCAACGGGTGCTGGTGCTGGATGGGCGCTCCCTGCTCTGGGCCCTCGATCCGCTTCAGGCCACCCCGGAAGGCGGCGTGACGATTCAGGTGGGTGACGAGGCCACGGCCGAGCGGCTGCGGGCTCAGCTGCAGGTGCTCGACAGCCTGCGCCGGCCGGAGCTGGTGGTGAGCGCCGCCGATGATCCAGCCCAGCTGGCAAAGGCCTGCGGGGAGGGGCCCTTTGAGTGGATCGCGGCCCGGCGGCTGAGCGAGGAGCCCACGGCAGCAGTGATTCGGCGTTGGCTGCAGGCGTTCACACCCCTGCTGGCGGAGCAGGGCCAGTGGCGGCTGCTGTTCAGCCATCCCCGCCTGGGTCCGATCACCGCCCTGAGCCAGGCAGGAGCCCTGGGCCGGCAGCTCAACGAGCCCCTGCGGCTGGCGCTGTCGGCGGAGGCCAAGGTCGAGGAACGGCAGGAGAAGGGGCTCGAGCGTTGGCGTGCCGCCTTCGAAGCCGAGGGTTTCACACTGGCCCTGGAGAGCTGGAACGAAACCCTGCAGCTGGAACTGAGGGATGCCCTGCTGGAGCGCTGGCTGGCACCCAAGGGGGCCTACCGCCGCCAGCTCAGGGCCCTGGGCGATGACGCCTTCAGGGCCCTGGGCGAGGAACTGCGCCGCAGGCGGGGACTGAAGCTTCCCCAGGACCTGCGGCACACGCTGTTGATCGCCAGGCGCTGAGCCCCAGCTTCAGTCGAGACCGCCTCACCAGAGACCACGGATGATCTGCGGCTGGGGCTGGGCCATGGGCGCGGGGGCCACGGTGGTGCGACGCACTTCAGCCACAGGCGGGGTGACCTGATTGGCCTGAATGCAGGCCGGCAGGAACACGTACCAGGAGAGCAGGGAGGTGCACTGGGCCTCGCCCTGGCACTGCCCCTCAGCGCAGACGTTCTGGGCGCCGGTGTAGGTGCCGCAGAAATCGGCCAGGCGCATGTCCACAGGCAGGTTCGCCATGATCCCGGCCGAGGAGATGCTGCCGTCGCGAGCATCGGCGATGATCGCCGAGCGCAGGGCCTGAACCGAGTATTCGGTCTTGCTGTGGTAAGGGAAGTAGCTGGTGGTCTGGTTCTTCAGAAACCGCACGCCCTCATCCGAGTAGAGGAAGCGGGACACGCCGATCATGTCCACGTCGTAGGTCTTGGTGAGGCCTTCGCGCACTTCCTCGTCGCTCCAGCCCGAGCCGTCGAGACCGCCTCGCAGGCCGCGATCGGTGACCTCCCCGGTCTCCAGGAAGGTGGTCATGGCCTCCGTGTTGGTGGACCAGACGGCGCCACCAGTATTCCAACGGATGGGCAGATCGTTATCAACCGCGGCGGAGGCCGGCAGGGCCGAGGCGGTGAGTGCCGAGCCCACCACGAGGCCGGCGAGCAGGTGCTTGATCACAGGAGAAACCTTTGGATTCACCGTTCAAACTACTCAGCAGTGCCGCATACGAGTTTTAGCCGCAAGGGCAGTCAATATTCCGACACACAGTTTCGACATCCTGCGTAAACCATGACCGCACGCGCAACGGTGTCCGGGTCCAGACGGCTGCATGCCCATGGACGGGCCCAGCGTCAGGCTCCTGAGATCACCACGTCCAATCCGGCGTTCCGCATGCCGGCTCCCACCCCGGCCCAGCGCCAGCCAGCGGCCGTGCCGGTGCTGCACTCGGGCTCCAGCCCCTCCGCCTGGTGGCGGAGCCGCCCGCTGGCATGGTCGAGCCGCCAACAGGACAGCTCGCGGGCCAGCGACCGCCGCTGCCATTTGATCGCTGCCTCCTTGAGCACCCAGCTGGTGAGCACCGCCGCGCCCCGCAGCTCGGCATCGAATGCCTGCAGCTGGACCACCTCCGGGGGCGGGAAACAGCGCCGCATCAACGCCGCCGCCGCCACGGGGCGATCGGCAGGCTCCAGATCCACCCCGATCGGCGCACGCGAAAAACCCAGCAACAGGCCCTCACCGCTGTGGCTCAGGCTCACCCAGCCAGCCTCTTCCAACAGCAGCGGCGGGCGCCCCGGCGGGCTGTGCAGGGGCAGCGCTGAAGGAGCGCAGCCCAGCATCCCCGCCAGCCACTGCCGCAGAGCCGAGCGGCTCTGCCAGTAGCGCCGCCGCACAGGAGGTGGCAGCTGCCGGCCCCAGGCCCGCTCCTGATCGCTGAGGCTGGTGGCACAGGCGCCCTGCAGGGGCCCGAGCCAGAGCCGGGGGGGTGAATCTGACCGAGTCAACCGGAGGTCTCCCCTAGGCTCCGGCCATTCTCATCCCTACCCGACAATGGCCCTGGAACCCGGCGCCAGCGCACCCGAGTTCACCCTTCCCGACCAGGACGGCAACCCAGTGAGCTTGTCGTCGCTGCGTGGCCAGCGTGTGGTCATCTACTTCTATCCCAAGGACGACACTCCCGGCTGCACCAAGGAGGCCTGCAACTTCCGCGACCAGTGGAGTGCCTTTGAACAGCACGGGATCAAGGTGCTGGGCATCAGCAAGGACGGCGCCACGAGCCACGCCAAGTTCATCGCCAAGTACGAGCTGCCCTTCACACTGCTCACGGACGCCGAACCCTGCCCGGTGGCCAGCGCCTATGAGAGCTATGGCCTCAAGAAGTTCATGGGCCGCGAATACATGGGCATGATGCGCCACACGTTCGTGGTGGATCCTGAGGGCAGGGTCGAGAAGATGTACACCAAGGTGAAGGCCGAGACCATGGCCGACACCATCCTCAGCGACCTGGGACTGGGCTGAGCCGGGCCAGGGCCGCCAGGGCCAGGCAGGGTGCATGGGTCTGCTGCAGCCGTTCGGCAATCCAGCCGCCATCACCCCCGGTGATCCACAGCCGGCAGTCGGGATAGGCGTGCCGAGCCTGCTGCCAGGCCTCCCGCACGGCCGCTACCAGCCCCTCCCTCACGCCCACAGCCATGGCCTCGGCGGTGGCCCTGGGCCAGGCCATCGGAGCCCCACCATCGCCAGCCACGGCCGGCAGTCCAGCCGTGCCGCCCGCCAGGGCCCGCAGCTGCAGGGCAAGCCCCGCCTGGATGCGGCCACCGGCAAAGCGCCCCCGGGCGTCCACCAGGGTGAAGCTCAGGGCCGTGCCCGCATCGGCCACCAGCACCGCTGAGCGACTGTCGTGCCAGGCCTGCCAGCCCACCAGGGCCCGGTCGATGCCGATCCAGGGCGGCAGCTGCCCCAGCGGCACCTGGGCGAGGGACAGCCGGCGGCAGGGATCCAGCCCACAGTCGGGGGGGATCGGCCCCACCGCCGCCCAGCCCCAGAGGTGACGCAGCCGCTCCCCTGAAGGCGCGTCTCCACCGCCTGAGAAGGGCGGCGATTCGCTCCAGCACTGCAGCGTTGCCAGGACTGGGCGGGCGAAGTGCCAGCGGCTGTTGCCGATCAGGAGCCAGCGCGCCGCTGCGCCCGCGCCGGCTTCAGATGCCTTCACCCATCAGGCCGGGGAGATGGATGCCGCACTCCTGCTTGAGCCCCCCGAACCGCGTCTCGCGACCACTTAGGCCGGTGCTGTCAGGGGCGCTGGAGTGCCAGTCGCCCACGCTGGAGTAGCCCTGATCGAACAGGGGATGCTGGGGCAGCCCGTGCTCCTCCATGTAGTAGTACACGTCGCGGTTGCTCCAGCTCAGCAGCGGGCGCAGGGACCAGCACTGGCGCACGCCATCAAGGATGGCCATCTCCCGTCGGTGATCGGTCTGGCTGCCACGCACGCCACTGGCCCAGCAGCTCACACCGAGGGCACGCAGGGCCTGATCCAGGGGTTCCACCTTGCGGATCCGGTGGTAGAGCTCCATGTCCTCCAGCCGGCCCGTCTCCCACAGGCGGCCGTGCAGGGCCTCCATCCGGGCGGGACTGATCGTCGCCTGGGCCACGTGCAGATCGATCTGCAGCAGGTCGTGGAGCTGCTCGGCATAGCGGTAGGTCTCGGGTGGCAGATAACCCGTGTCCACCCACACCACCGGCACCCTTCGGCCCCGCTCATGGGCCAGTCGACTCAGCAGATGGAGCAGCACCGCCGACTGGATGCCGAAACTGGTGGTGATGGCGAAGCCATCGGCAAAAGTATCGTGGGCCCAGAGCAGGCGGCCGTAGGCATCCCGTTCCGCCAGCAGCCTGCGGGCAGCCTCAATCTCCACGGGCTGGCCGCCGTGGTCGCAGGGCAGGGTCTGGGCCTGGGCAGTGACCATGGCGCCATCATCACCTCCAGAGCGGGACGCTGGTTAGGGTTTGAAAGGTAGATGCGGGAACCCGCAGCGATGACCCGCACGGATCCGCAGCTTCCCGACACCAACGCCCCGATCGTGATCGTGGGGGGCGGTTTTGGCGGGCTATACACCGCCCTGGCCCTCTCCCAGCAGCGCCAGCATCCCCCGCTGCTGCTGATCGAGCCCCAGGAATGCTTCCTGTTTCTCCCCCTGCTCTACGAATTGCTCAGCGACGAGCTACGCCGCTGGGAAATCGCCCCCCGCTACGACACGCTGCTGGCCGGCCGCGGGGTGGCCTGGCTCCAGGACCGGGTGGTGAGCATCGATGCCCGGCAACGCTCTCTGCGCACCGCCGGCGGCCGTGACCTGAGCTTCGGCCAGCTGGTGCTGGCCACCGGCGCCCGCACCCACAGCTTCGGCATTCCCGGAGTGGTGGAGCACAGCCTCAGCTTCCGCAGCCTGGCCGATGTGGAGCGGCTGCAGGCGCTGGTGCAGCGGCTTCGGAGCGAGGGCCGCCCCCTGCAGCGGCTGGCCGTGGTGGGCGCCGGCCCCAGCGGCGTGGAGCTCGCCTGCAAGCTGGCCGACCTGCTCGAGGGAGCGGCCGTGGTGGAACTGGTGGAGCAGGGCGCGATGGCCCTGCCCCAGGCCCGGGCCTTCAATCGCGAGCAGGCCACCCTGGCCCTGCAGCGCCGCGATGTGCGGCTGCGCTGCGGCTGCCGGGTGCTGGAGGTGGGCGCCGACCACCTCGATCTGCACTCCAGCACCGGCCAGGAGCGCCTGAGCGTGGATGCGGTGGTGTGGACCGCAGGCCTGGACTTCGCCCCGCCGCCCATCGAGCCCGAGCCCCAGCGCGACCGCCGCGGCCGCCTGCTGGTGGAGCCCTCCCTGCAACTGCGCGGCCACCCCCACCTGTTCGCCGCCGGCGACATCGCCAGCCTGGACGCAGCGGGCAATGGCAGCAGCGATGCCGACGCCGCCGCGCCGCCGCCACCCGCCACCGCCCAGGTGGCCTTCCAGCAGGCCGGCTCCCTGGCCGAAAACCTGCTCCGGGCCAGGCGCGGCGAATCCCTGGAGCCGTTCCGGTTCCAGGACCTGGGCGAGATGATCAGCCTGGGGCGAGGCGAGGCCAGCCTGGTGGCCGGTGGCTTCACCCTGGCCGGCGCGGCCGCCTTCCAGCTGCGCCGCCTGGCCTATCTGTCGCGGTTGCCGGGGCGCCCCCACCAGCTGCGGGTGGCCGCCGGCTGGCTCGCTGACTGGCCTCGATGAGCGGCGGCCAGCGCCCCCGCGCTCTGCTACTCGATGCCATGGGCACGCTGATCGGGCTGCGGGAACCGGTGGGGCGTACCTACGCCACGGCGGCGGCCCGCCATGGGATCAGCGCCGACGCCGATGCCGTGGAGCGGGCCTTCCGGATGTCCTACCGCCAGGCCCCACCCCTGGCCTTCCCCGGCCTCCAGGGGCAGGAGCTGGAGCAGGCCGAACGCAGCTGGTGGGGGGATCGCATCCGAGAAAGCCTGCAGGACGCCGGCGCGCAGCAGGCCCCCGAGGCGATGGTGGAGGAGCTGTTCAACCACTACGCCGATCCCGGCGTCTGGCTCGTCTTTGACGACGTGCCCGCCCAGCTGGAGCGCTGGCACCGCCGCGGCCTGGCCCTGGCGGTGGTGAGCAATTTCGACAGCCGCCTGCCCGACCTGCTGGAGGGGCTGGGGCTGGCCCGCTGGCTGCAGCTGGTGGTGGTGTCGAGCGCCGCCGGAGCCGCGAAACCGGAGCCCGATCCCTTTCAGCTGGCCCTGGAGGGTCTGGGGCTGGAGGCCGGCCAGGCCTGGCATGTGGGCGACAGCCCGGAGGATGTGCAGGGGGCGGCGGCGGCCGGCCTGCGCTGCCTGCTGGTGCGCCGTCCTTGAAGCAGGGGGGGCTGGGCGGGCGCACGGCAGGCCTACGGCCCGCCCAGCGGCGCCGCCTGGAGCGGCTGTGCCATCGCCGCCATCCGCCGGCCGCCCTGGCGGAGCTGCTGTGCGTGCAGCGCCTGGCCAGCGAGAGCCGGGAGCTGGAGCTCCCCCTCACCCTGGTGATCGATGGCCGCGGCCTCTGCCGCCTGCTCTGGGTGGGGCCGCTGCAGGCCTGGGGTCAGCGGCGTGGGGGCCTGCCGGGGGCGCGGCGGGGGGAGAACCGGGAGCTGCGGCTGGTCACCTGCTGCGGCCGCGGCCGGCATCTGGAGCCGGAGCGCCTGGAGGGGGTGGCGGCCCTCGATCTCGAGCCGCTGCTGTGGCTGCGCTACGGCGATCAGGCCGGCGCCGGTGGGCAGTGGCCGGCCCTGCTGCTCCAGGCCAGCGGCGACAGCGGCGAACCCTGGCCGGTGCGGGAGGCGGGCGATCTGGCCCTGCTCTGCGGCCGCGATCCCGCCGGACTGGCGGCCGGCATCCCACCGGCCCTGGGCCCTGAAACCGGAACCCCCGGGGATCCCAGTGCCGGTGCCACCCCTTCCCCCGGGAGGGAGCGGGTGCTGCTGCTGGCCCTCAGCCCCGCCGACCGGGGTCTGGCCCAGCGTCGGATCGGTGAGCTGGAGGGACTGGTGCGCAGCGCCGGTGCCGATCCCGTGGGGGTGGTGGAGCAGCGCCGCGGCCAGCCGGCGCCGCAGACGATCTGGGGCGAGGGCAAGCTCGCCGAAGCCGCCCTGGAGGCCCGGCAGCGCGGGGTCACGTTGGTGGTGACCGACCGGGACCTCACGCCCGTGCAGGGCCGCAACCTTGAGCGGCTGCTGGATCTGCCGGTGAGCGATCGCAGCGAACTGATCCTGGACATCTTTGCCCAGCGCGCCGCCAGCGCTGCCGGCCGCCTGCAGGTGGAGCTGGCCCAGCTGCGCTACCGCCTGCCGCGGCTGCTGGGGCGGGGCCGCAGCCTCTCCCGCCAGGGCGGTGGCATCGGCACCCGGGGGCCCGGCGAAACCCAGCTGGAGAAAGACCGCCGCGCCATCGCCCGCCGCATCGAGCGGCTGCAGCGGCAGGTGCGCGACCTGGGGGCCCACCGGGAGCGGTTGCGCCAGGGACGCGGATCCCTGAAGCGCCTGGCCCTGGTGGGCTACACCAACGCCGGCAAGAGCTCCCTGCTCAATGCCCTCGGACGGGGAGATCCCCGCCAGGCGGTGCTGACCGAGGACAAGCTGTTCGCCACCCTGGATCCCACCACCCGGCGCATCGAGCTGGCCGATCCCGCAGGGGGCCCCTGCACGCCGGTGCTGCTCACCGACACGGTGGGCTTCATCCGGGATCTGCCGCCCCCCCTGGTGGAGGCCTTCCGCTCCACCCTTGAAGAGACCCTGGCCGCCAACGGCCTGCTGCTGGTGGTGGATCTCAGTGATCCCGCCTGGCCCGACCAGCTGCGCACCGTGCACGCGATTCTCGATGCCCTGGGCTCAGCGGTGCCCCGCAGGCTGGTGGCCAACCAGATCGACCGCTGCCCGGCCGGGGAGCTGGAGCGCGCCCGCCATCTCGACCCCCAGGCGCTGTTCGTGTCGGCGACGGCACGCCTCGGCCTGCAGAGCCTGCGAGGAGCACTGCGCCACTGGCCGGCCCACAACTGAATTCAACGGCACACAGATAGGAGATAGCCTCTGCAATGGCCGCAGGCAGGGCAAACTGACTGCCGCAGCAGGTATCTCGGGCCGGGCTATTCCCGAGCTCGCAGGTGCCTTATGATCCCGAAAAAGCCGTGCTGGCCATGATCGCTCTGTTCCCGGCCGGCATCCAGCCCGATGCCCTGATCACGCTGGCGGTGCTGGCGGGATCGGTGCTGCTGTTCATCAGCGGCTGGCTGGCCCCGGAAGTCACCGGCCTGCTCGCGGCCGGACTGCTGATCGCGACGGGGGTCCTGGACGCCAAGGAAGCCGTGGCCGGTTTCGGCAGCCCGGCGCTGATCACCCTGATCGGGCTGTTCGCCCTCTCCGCAGGTCTGTTCCGTTCCGGCACCCTCGACCGGCTGCGCGCGCTGATCGGATCGGACGCCGTGCGCAGCCCGAAGCGCATGATCGCCCTGATCACGGCCGTGGTCGCGCCGGTGTCGGCCTTCGTGCCCAACACGCCGATCGTGGCGGCGCTGCTGCCGGTGATCGAGAGCTGGTGCCAGCGCCGCGGCATCTCCCCCTCCAAGGTGCTGCTGCCCCTGTCCTTCGCCACCGTGCTGGGTGGCACTCTCACCCTGCTGGGCAGCTCGGTCAACCTCCTCGCCAGCGAGGTGAGCGAGCGCCTCGGTTACGGCGGCTTCGGCCTGTTCGACTTCACCGCCATCGGCCTGGGGGTGTGGCTGGTGGGCGGCCTGACCATGGTGCTGCTGGCCGATCGCTTCCTCCCCGATCGCGGCACCGATGCCGACGACCTCACCAGCACCAGCGCCTACATCACAGAGGTGCTGATTCCCCGCGGATCGGGCCTGGCGGGCCAGTCGCTGCGTGACAGCCGCCTGCAGCGCCGCTTCGACGTGGACGTGCTGGAGTTGCACCGCGCCCGGGAGCGCCTTCTTCCGCCCCTGGCGGATCGCACCCTTCAGCGCGGCGACCGCCTGGTGCTGCGCTGCAGCCGCGATGAGCTGCTGCGCCTGCAGCAGGAGCACACGATCGTGCTGGCCCCCACCCCCGAGCCACTGGCCAGCAGCGACCAGCAGAACAAGCAGCGGATGGTGGAGGTGCTGATCCCCTCCGGTTCCACCCTCGCCGGCGACCGTCTCCGGGATCTGCGTTTCCGCCAGCGTTACAACCTCACCGTGCTGGCCCTGCGCAGGGGCAATTCCGTGCTGCGCGAGCGCCTTGGCCGCATCCTTCTGCACGAGGGGGATGTGCTCCTGCTCCAGGGCCCCAGGGACGCAATCCGCGGCCTGCAGGACAGCAACGACCTGGTGGTGCTGGAGGAATTGGAAAAGGAGCTCCCCACCGTGAACCGCAAGGGGGTTGCCCTGCTGATCGGGGTGTTGGTGATCCTCCTGCCCAGCTTCAACGTGATGCCCCTGGTGGCCTCGGTGCTGCTGGGAACCGCCGCCATGGTGGCCACCGGTTGCCTGCGGCCTGGGGAACTGCAGCGGGCCATCCGCCTGGATGTGATTCTCCTGCTGGGATCCCTGGGCAGCTTCAGCGTGGCCCTGGAGAAGACGGGTCTGGCCACCGCCCTGGCCCGGGCCCTGGAGCGCGGTGTGGACGGCTGGTCGGTCTACGCGGCCCTGATGGTGGTGTTCCTGTTCACCACCCTGCTCACGGAGGTGATGAGCAATGCCGCCAGCGTGGCCCTGCTCATTCCGGTGGCCGGCCAGCTGGCGCTCGGCCTGGGCCAGCCGCCTCTGGCCTTCGTGTATGCGGTGCTGTTCGGAGCCAGCCAGAGTTTCCTGAGTCCCGTGGGGTACCAGACCAACCTCATGGTGTTCGGTCCGGGCCGCTATCGCTTTCTCGACATTCCGCGCTATGGCTTTCCACTCACGCTCACCATGACCGTGCTCGTACCCTTCCTGATCTGCCGGCACTTCAACCTCTAGGGTCACCTGAGATCACCAGGCCCTCGAGCTCTGTCGTGCCGCTGCCTGCAGTCCTTGCCGGCAGCAGATCGTTCTAACTTTCATCCTTGATTTCCTCTGCCATGACCCTTCAACTCGGCGACACCGTGCCGGACTTCACCCAGAACTCCCAGCTCGGCCCCATCAACTTCTACGACTTTGCCGGCGACAGCTGGGTGGTGCTGTTCTCCCACCCCGCTGACTACACGCCTGTGTGCACAACCGAACTCGGCGAGGTGTCGCGCCTGCGCCCCGAGTGGGAGAAGCGCAATGTCAAAACCATCGCCCTGAGCGTGGATTCGGCCGAAAGCCACAAGGGCTGGATCGGCGACATCAACGAAACCCAGAGCACCAGCGTGGATTACCCAATCCTCGCCGACGAGGACAAGAAGGTGGCCGACCTCTACGGAATGATCCACCCAAACGCCCTCAACAACCTCACTGTGCGCTCGGTGTTCATCATCGATCCCAACAAAAAACTGCGTCTGCAGATCACCTATCCGGCCAGCACCGGGCGCAATTTCGATGAGATCCTGCGGGTGATCGACTCCCTCCAACTCACCGACTATCACCAGGTGGCCACCCCGGTGAACTGGAAGGACGGTGATGACTGCGTGGTGGTGCCCTCGATTCCCACCGATGAGGCCCGCAGCAAGTTCCCCAAGGGCGTCACCGAGATCAAGCCCTACCTGCGCATGACCCCCCAGCCCAACAAGTGAGATCCAGGGCCCGATGAGCGCAGGGGCCATGGCGGTGCTGGGTCTGATGAGCGGCACCAGCGCCGATGGGGTGGACGCGGTGCTGGTCCGCTTTGCGGGTCCCTGCCAGCGCCCGCGCTGGCAGATCCTGGCCAGCCACTCCACTCCCTATCCCAAGCCCCTGCGCCAGGAGCTGGTGGCGGTGGGCCAGGGTGCCCGGCGCAGCAGCGCTGAGCTGCTGGATTTGGCGGAGGCGGTCACAGAGGTGCAGGCCGCGGCCGCCCGGGCCTGCGACCCCGGCGCCCAGGCCGCTCTGGTGGGCTGTCACGGTCAGACCATCTGGCACCGGCCCCCCAGCCCGTCCCGGCGGGGGGCCAGCTGGCAGCTGCTCCAGGCTCCCTTGCTGGCCCAGCTGCTGCACTGCCCGGTGGTGCACGACCTGCGGGCGGCCGATCTGGCCCTGGGCGGTCAGGGAGCCCCCCTGGTGCCGGCGGCCGATGAGGCGCTGCTGGGGCGCACAGGCGGCTGGCGGGCTGTGCTCAACCTGGGCGGGATCGCCAACCTCACCCTGATCCCGCCCCGCAGCGGTCCCGACCGGCGTCAGGTGGTGCGGGGCTGGGACTGTGGTCCGGCCAACAGCCTGGTGGATCTGGCCGTCAGCCAGTTCAGCGGCGGGGAGCAGAGCATGGATGCCGGCGGCAGCTGGGCCAGTCGCGGCCGGGTGGACGAGGCAACCCTGCAGCGCTGGCTGCAGGAGTCCTATTTCCAGCAGATCGGGCCCAAGTCCACCGGCCGGGAACTTTTCGGGCACGCCGATCTGCGCCGGCGGCTGGAGGATCTGGAGCAGGCGGCCGGCCAGCAGGGGCAGGCCCTGCAGCCGACCGACGCCCTGGCCAGCCTCACGGCCTTTAGCGCCGCCGTGGTGGCCCAGGACCTGGGCCGCGGCCCCTTGCCCGTGGAGTTGCTGGTGGCGGGCGGGGGCAGCCGCAACCGGGTGTTGATGACCGAGCTGCGCCGCCGCTGCCGCGGCGTGATCGTGCGACCCCTGGCGGAGCTGGGCATCGAGGGAAGCCAGCGGGAGGCGCTGGCCTTCGCACTCCTGGCCTGGTGGCACCACCACCGGCATCCCGGCAACGCCCCCGCCATCACGGGGGCCCAGCGCCCGGCGGTGCTTGGAGTGTGCGTCCAGCCAGCCGGCTCGGGCCCTTAGTCGGGCCGCTGCAGGCGCAACCGCCGGGGTGCCGTGCGCAGGCGGCGGGTGCGCTGACGCTCCAGCTGCACCCGGAAGCGCTCGGCCGCCGCGGCGTCCGCTGCGGCGGCGTCTGCTGCGGCGGGGGCTGCGGCGGCGGGCGCCGCTGTCCCTCCCGGCCGAGGACGCTCGCGCTCGAGCCGCTCCACCCCCTGCTGGATCAGAACCCGGGCCATGTTGCTCACGGTGCGGGCTTCGATTTCAGCCAGATCGGCGAGACGGCGGCACAACTCCTCCGGGAGAACCACCTGGATCCTGGGCGACTTGGGACGCCCGCTGGAGGAGGTTTGCCGAGTGGCCACGCCGGGGAGGGCTGGGGTGCAGGGGACGGCTGGCAGGGATGGTGCCGGTTACCGACCACCGGTTACTAACGAGTGTAGCCGGATGCGCATGGGTAGTATCCGAGCCTATGCTGCAGTCACTCCGGTGATGGCGCTCAGCCGGCCCGCCCAGCGGCTGGCCCGGCGCCCCACAGGGACCCCACAGGAATCGATTCAGGTTCCAGTTCCGATCAGATTCAGCCCCGAGGTCTCCCATGCCCAAGAGCCGCGAGCAGCGCCAGGCCGAGCGCAGCGACGTGCTGGTCTCGGCCGTGATCAGCACCTATCTGCTCACCCATCTTCACCACGTGCTGCAGCGCGCCGAATACGGTGCCCAGAAGGAGGGTCGCAGCGCCCTGGCGGCCAACTACGCCCAGCTGCGCAAGGTGCTCTGCCTGGACGCGCGTTCGATGGAGGACGCCTCGGCCAGCGGCACCCCGGTGAGCGACAGCCCCCGCGCCGCCTGAGCCGGGAATCCGCTGGCGGCGGATTCAGCGTGTGTGTAACAGGCGGCTGCCGCAAGCCAGTGGCCCCCATAAGGTCGGCTCAAACCCACAGGGCCGCGCCAGCAGGCCCATCGCCATGAGCAGCAGCAGCCCCCAGCCAGCCGCCACCGAGGGCGCAGTACCGACAGCCACCACCTCGAACACCGCCACCTCAGCCAACGCCGCCGCCCTCTACGAGCGCATCAGCGCCGACCCGAGCCTCACCCAGGCCCTGTTCCGCCAGGCCCTGCAGGATCCCGGTGGGGCCCTCGATCGCATCGTCCGCCTGGGCGAGGAACTGGGGCTTCCGGTGAGCCGCGAGGAGGTCAAGGCCCACGTGGCCGCCCTCGACGATGGCGCCAGCAAACAGTGGTTGCTCAAGGCCCGAGGCGGCCTCTGAGCGGGGGGAGCGCTCCGGACGGTTGATGCCGCCGCCCTGGGCCAGGGTGAAGAACAGCCAGTAGCTGACGATCGCCAGGCCTGCCGCCACCACCAGAGCGGCCACCTGCTCCAGACGTTTGATCATGGGGGCTCGGGGGCGGTTGCGGAAAGTCTGACGGAGGGGCCATGCCACACACGCCAACCCTCTCGGCAGGGATGATGGACCTGTGGCCGGTCCCAGCAGGGCCCCCGTTTCCGCCCTCAGCTCTCCGCAGTCAGATCCCGTGCTCCGCCTCGAACGCATCGGCAAGATCTACCCCACCGGGGAGGTGCTGCGCGATGTCACCTGGGAGGTGAAGTCCGGCGACCGCGTGGGACTGGTGGGCGTGAACGGAGCTGGCAAATCCACCCAGCTGCGCATCATCGCCGGCCTGGAGGAACCCAGCAGCGGTGCGGTGGTGAAGCAGGGCTCCCCGCGCATCGCCTACCTGCAACAGGAATTCGATGTGGATCCCCGGCGCACGGTGCGCGAAGAGCTCTTCCAGGCCTTCGGTGAGGCGGCCACCGTGCTCAACCGCAAGCACGCGGTGGAGCACGCGATGGGCAGCGAGAAGGCCGCCGCCGACCCCGACCATCTGGAGCAGCTGATCCACGAGCTGGGCAATCTCCAGGAGCGCTTCGAAGCCCTGCATGGCTACGAGCTCGACGCCCGCATCGACAAGCTGCTGCCCCAGATCGGCTTCACGCCCGAGGGTGCCGAGCAGCTGGTGGCCGCCTACTCGGGGGGCTGGCAGATGCGCATCGCCCTGGGCAAGATCCTGCTTCAGGAACCGGATCTGCTGCTGCTCGACGAGCCCACCAACCACCTGGACGTGGAGACGATCCAGTGGCTGGAGGGTTATCTGCTGGAGCAGAGCGCCGCCATCGTGGTGATCAGCCACGACCGCACCTTTCTCGATCGGGTGTGCGCCCAGATCGTGGAAACCGAGCGCGGCATCGCCCGCACCTACCTGGGCAACTACAGCCAGCACCTGGAGCAGAAGGCTCTCGAGCGCGAGGCTTCCCAGGCGGCCTTCGAGCGCCAGCAGAAGGAGCTCAGCGCCCAGCAGGCCTACATCGATCGCTTCCGCGCCAGCGCCACCCGCTCCACCCAGGCGAAGAGCCGTGAAAAACAGCTGGACAAGGTGGAGCGCATCGAGGCGCCCATCGAGAGCGTGGGCGGGCCCCGCTTCCAGTTCCCCGAACCGCCCCGCTCCGGCCGCCTGGTGGCCGCGGTGCGCGACCTCACCCTCAGCTACGGCGAGCAGATCCTGTTCCTCGGTGCCGGGCTGGAGGTGGAGCGGGGCGATCGCATCGCCTTCGTGGGCCCCAACGGTGCCGGCAAATCCACCCTGCTGCGGCTGATCATGGGCCTCGAGCAGCCCGATGAGGGCTTTGCCGGCCTGGGTGAGCACAACGTGATCGCCGGCTACTTCGAGCAGAACCAGGCCGAAGCCCTCAACCTCTCCAAGACCGTGATCGACACGATCTTCGAAGCGGTGCCTGACTGGACCCAGACCCAGGTGCGCTCACTGCTGGGCAGCTTCTGCTTCTCCAACGAGAGCGTGTTCAAGGAGGCCGGCAAGCTGAGCGGCGGCGAGAAGGCCAGGCTGGCCCTGGCCCTGATGCTGCTGAAGCCCTGCAACCTGCTGGTGCTGGATGAGCCCACCAACCACCTCGACATCCCCGCCAAACAGATGCTGGAGGACGCCCTGATCGCCTACGAGGGGGCGGCCCTGCTGGTGAGCCACGACCGCTACTTCATCTCGAGGGTGGCCAACAAGATCGTGGAGCTGCGCGACGGCGAGCTGGTGCTCTACCGCGGCGACTACCCCTACTACCTGGAGAAGAAAGAGGAAGAGGCCGAGGCCGCCAGGGTCGAAGCTGAAGCCGAAGCCCGGGCGGCCAGGCGCAGCGCCAGCCGCGAACGGCAGAGGCAGAAGCAGGCGGCCCGGAGGACGCCGGGGGACTGAGACCGAGACGCGGAAACACACACAAATTGCGGAGCCCTGTCGCAACGACTACGCAAGACTTCGAAACAGTTCGTAGTGTTGGGGCATTGAGCCGTTCCCCGAGCCCTGCATGACTGAACCTCTCGCCCTCTCCCTCGGCCAGCAGTTCGAGCTTGAGCGCATGAACCGGGCCATCGACGAGACGGCAGATCCCAAGGTGCTCCAAGGCATCGCCAAACAACTCCTGCAGGCCTGGCAAAGCCAGAAGGCCGCCACCCAGTGGGTGATGCGCCAGCAGCTGGGTGCTCCCCCGGCCCTGGGCCGCGGCTTCAGCGGCGCCGACTCAGGACAGCAGACTGGCGCTGAACCGTCCTTCGGCCCGTGGGACCAGGCGGCCTGATCCCACGGGCCCGACCACTCAGCGGCTGGCCCCCATCTGCGCTGGGGTCACATTCAGCCGCAGCATCTGGCCCTGACGGTTCACGCTCAGGCTGAGCTGACCGCCAACCCCGGCTCGCTCGACGGCAGCAACCAGCTGGGAGGGTTCGGCCACCTGCTGGCCGCCAGCGGCCACCACCACATCGCCCTGGCGCAGACCCGCCCGCTGGGCCGGGCTGTTAGCCACCACCGAGGCCACCCGCACACCCCGCTCGAGGCCGGTGCCGTCTCCAGGCCGCACGGCGTCCAGCCCGATGCCGATCACCGGGTGACTCACCGAGCCGCTGGCCACGAGCTGGCGAGCGATGTCCCGGGCCCGGTTGATCGGAATCGCAAAGCCCAGGCCCGCACCGGGGCCGGTGCGCACCAGGGTGTTGATGCCGATCACCTCACCGTCGGCGTTGAGCAGGGGTCCACCGGAATTGCCGGGGTTGATGGCGGCGTCGGTCTGGATCAGGTCCAGCCGCCGATCGGTGATGCCCAACTTGGCGGCGTTGCGGTTGAGGTTGCTGATGATTCCCATGGTGACGGTGTTGTCGAGGCCATAGGGATTGCCCACAGCGATCGCCCACTCGCCCACCTCCAGGCGATCGGAGTTGCCCAGGGGCGCCACCGGCCAGGAGCCTGAGCCCTCGATGCGCACCACGGCCAGGTCGGTGAGCCGGTCCAGGCCCACCACGGTGCCGGGCACGCGGCGGCCATCCTGCAGTCCCACGGTCACCCGGTCGGACCGCTCCACCACGTGGGCATTGGTGAGGATCAGGCCGTCGGCCTGAAAGATGAAGCCGCTGCCCTGGCCCCGTTCGGTGCGCTGGGAGGGTCTGGAGGGCTGGGCCTGCTGCGGCAGGCCGAAGAACTGGCGGAAGATCGGATCGTTGAGCAGGGAGCTGGGCACCCCGCCCTGGCCCGCCACCGCCACGGTGCGCTCCGTGTCGATGGTCACCACGGCCGGACTGGTGCGACGCACGGCAGCGGCAACGAACGACTGGCGGCCCAGGGTGGCGGCCAGGGCCGGCGAGGAGGAGGAGGAAGCGACGAGACTGGAGGCGGCAGCCAGGGATGCCGGGGCCCGGCTGAGCCCCGCCACGAGCAGGGGCGTCAGCAGGAGGGGGGCCCGGACGGACGCCAGAAAACGGTGGGGTGACATGTCGACGAACCGGTCTTGATCCGGAGAGATTTCCGGACCGTAGGCAGGCCGGACGCGGCGAGGAAAGGGGGGCAGACCGGCCTCGCCAGCGCCCACCGGACGGGTCACAGCTCAGTAGTATTTATGTAGAAATATTTCGAGCCATGGACACGTCCCGCCTGCTGCTGGCCTTTCTGGCCTTTGGCGCCGCCTGCACCACCCTCTGGGCCTGGATGCTCGCCACCACCGGCAGCAATTCCGACGGCGCCAAGCAATGATGGGGAGCCCGGCAGCGCATCCCGCCACCGCAGCGGGCCTGAGGCCATGAAAGCCCTCCTTTCCCAGATCTTTCCCATCCTCTATGGCGCCTGCTTCCTGGTGCTGCTCTGGCAGGCCTTCAAGGTGATGGGCCAGGGGTTCCGCGCAGCCTCAGACACGCCGGATACTGCCCCCGAGCCCTCCAGTGGCGACCGCACCGGGCGACTGACCATTCACCCGGAGTTGCTAGATGCCGAGGGCCAGCTCACCGAGGAAGATCTGCTCACCGTGCGTTTCGGGGGCGATCAGGAGCGTTCCGCTCCCCCCGGCGAACCCGGCTGAGCGGGCTTCGTCACCGCCACTGCATAGGCTCACCGGTGTGAACGTGAACTCAGGGAGACGATCGGCTTGGATCAACGCACGCGAATCGTGGCAGCAGTGCTGCGGAATCTGAAGCTGCCGCCCCGCTTTCGCATCAAGCTGGTCAAGGAGGACCCGGTGCGCCTTGAGCTCAGCCTGACCCCCGCCTACGGCAAGGCCCCCCTGCTGGTTGGTCTGCTCGAGTCCCAGGATCTGGTGGCCCGCCGCGATCGCGAGGGCCGCATCCCCCGCGACCTGCAGGGCACCTGGGACTGGACCGTGCGCCACGGCAAGGTGAGCACCGGCGGCTGGAATCCCTACCTCAAGGAGGCGCTGCAGACGATGTTCGAAACCGGACTGCCCGCCATCGTGTACGAAGAGCTCACCGGCGAGGCCTACCACCCAGTGGACGGAGTGCGCCACGTGCGCTGAGCCAGACCAGGGCGCCATGGCCCGCGAGCCCCTGCCGATTGATCCCCTGCTGAGCGCAGTGCGGGCGGCGCTCCAGCCTCCTGGATCCACCCTGCTGCTGCAGGCTCCGCCCGGCGCCGGCAAGACCACCCGCATTCCTGCCGCCATCCAGCCGGCCCTGGAGGGCCAGGTATGGATGCTGGAGCCCCGCCGGATCGCCGCCCGCACGGCAGCCCAGCGCCTGGCCAGCGACCTTGGCGAACCGCTGGGGGGCCTGGTGGGCTACAGCGTGCGGCTCGAAAGCCGCACCGGCCCCTCCACCCGCATCGAGCTGCTCACCGAAGGACTGTTCCTGAGGCGCCTGCAGGCCGATCCAGCCCTGGAGGGGGTCGACTGCGTCGTCTTCGACGAGTTCCACGAACGCAGCGCCGACGCCGATCTGGCCCTGGCGCTGCTGCGCCAGGCCCGCGAGCTGCTGCGTCCCGACCTGCGCCTGCTGGTGATGTCGGCGACCCTGGCCCTCGAGCCCCTGGTGCGCCAGCTGCCGGACGCCACCCTGCTGCGCAGCGAGGGCCGCTGCTTCCCCGTGGCGATCAGCCATCAGCCGCCGCGCCCGGGAGAGCAGATCGAGCGCCAGGTGCTGCGAGCCCTGGAGCAGCACTGGCTGGATCAGCGCAACAGCGGTGAGAGCGTGCTGGTGTTTCTGCCGGGCCGGCGGGAGATCCGGCGCTGCCAGCAGGCGATCGCCTCCGCCCCATGGGCCGACGACCTCGACCTGGTCGCGCTCCACGGCGACCTGAGCCTGACGGACCAGGGCCGGGCCATCGCGCCGGCCAGCGGCCCCGCCGGCAAGGTGGTGCTGGCCACCAGCATCGCCGAGAGCTCCCTCACGATCGCCGGCGTGACCCTGGTGATCGACGCCGGGCTCAGCCGCCGCAACCGCTTTGATCCCTCCCGGGGGATGGATGCGCTGGTGACCCTGCCCGCCAGCGTGGCCAGTGCCGAGCAGCGGGCCGGGCGGGCGGGGCGCCTGGCCCCGGGCCGCTGCCTGCGGCTGTGGTCGGCCGCCGACCAGCGCCAGCGGCCAGCACAGGATCCGCCGGAACTGCTGGAGAGCGACCCCCTGCCCCTGGCCCTGCACCTGGCCCGCTGGGGCGACCCCACGGGCACCGGATTGACCTGGATCGATGCCCCTCCGGCCGAGCCGCTGCTCCGGGCCCGCCGCCTGCTGGAGCAGCTGGGAGCCCTGGAGCCGGAGGGCCAGCTGAGCCGGCATGGCCACGCCATGGCCACCCTCGGTCTGCATCCACGCCTGGCGCACCTGCTGCTGGTGGGCCGGCAACGGGGCCAGGGAAGGCTGGCCGCCGAGCTGGCGGTGCTGCTCAGCGAGCGGGATCCCCTGCCGCGCGAGGAGGCAGGCTGCGATCTGCTGCGGCGGCTCAACTGGCTGCGGCGGCAATCGCCCCACCACCCCATGCAGCAGCTGAGGCGGCGGTTTGAAGGCCAACTGCAGCAGATCGCCCCGGACCAGGCCGCCGTCGCCGAGGACTCCCCAGCGAACGGGGACGACCATGCAGCCGCCCTGCTGGTGGCCGAGGCCTATCCCGAGCGGCTTGCCCTGGCCCGCCCCGGCCGGGGCGGCCGCTTTCTGCTCCGCAGTGGCCAGGGGGCGATGGTGCATGCCCACGACCCCCTCGGCCACCAGGACGCCCTGGCGGTGGCCGCCCTGGATGGGGAGGGCCCTGATGCCCGCATCCTGGCGGCCCTGCCGATGCCCCTGCAGGAGCTGCGCCATCTGGCCGAGGAGCATGGCCGTGACCACACCGGCGCTTGCTGGGACAGCGGCTCCGGACGGGTGCGCTGCGAGCGCAGCCTGCAGCTGGGGGCCCTGGTGCTGGAACGCCGGCCCTGGACGGGGGCCGCGCCGGAGCAGGTGCTGGCGGCCCTGGTGGCGGGCCTGCAGCAGCTGGGGCTGGAGGCCCTGCCCTGGACCCCAGCCAGCCGCCAGTTGCAGCACCGTCTCTGCCTGGCCCACCGGCACCGCGGCGAGCCCTGGCCCGACCGCTGCGATGCCTGGCTGGCCGCCCACCTGGAGAGCTGGCTGGCCCCACACCTGATCGGCCTCTCCAGCCTGGCGGAGGTGCGCCAGCTGGATCTGAGCGAAGCCCTCTGGGGCGAACTGGCCTGGGGCCAGCGTCAGAACCTGGAGCGTTTGCTGCCCAGCCGGCTGGCGCTGCCCTCGGGGCGCAGCGCCGCGCTCGACTACAGCAGGGGCGAGCCGGTGCTGGCGGTGAAACTGCAGGAGCTGTTCGGCTGCCTGCAAACACCGGCCGTGCTGGAGGGGGAGCTGCTGGTGACGCTGCATCTGCTCACCCCAGCCGGACGGCCGGCGGCCATCACCCGCGATCTGGCAGGGTTCTGGCAGCAGGGCTACGGCCAGGTGCGGCGCGAACTGCGGGGCCGTTACCCCAAGCACCCCTGGCCGGAGGATGGGGCCAACGCCCAACCCACCGCCCACACCAAGGCACGCAAGGGGCGAGAGCGGAGCTGACCCAAACCGCGCTCACCCAAGCCGCACTGAGCCGGTTCCAGCCGTCGTCGGCGCAGCAGCCACAACCGGCGACGACGGGCGGCGACAACGGACAACAGAGGGGGATCCGTACAGGATCGGTCCCGTTCAGTCAAGCCACGAAACCTCCCCATGAGAGCAGAGCGACTTTCGTCAACCCGCAGCCACTCTTCTTTACAATTCACCCATCGCGGATCTGGGTGTCCCACAGCTCGCCTCATCGGCGGCAACGGGCTACCCGTCAGCGAGTGACCTCACAACGACCTCCGCTACCCATCCAGTCATGTCTGACGCTTCCCAACCCCGCTTCGGCTTCGTGAACTTCGCCGAAACCTGGAATGGCCGCCTGGCCATGATGGGCTTCGTGATCGGCCTGGCCACCGAGGTGCTCACCGGCCAGGGCATCCTCGCCCAGATCGGCCTGGGCTGAGCCGCCGCCCAGGCCAACGGCCTCGAAGCTCCCATGCTCCGGGGCCTCGCCACTGCTGTCACCACTGCTGTCACGACTGTTGTTGCCACGATGGCGTGAAGGACACAGGAGAGGGGATCTGCATCCCCACACCAGTCCCTTCACGCCCTTTGTGTTGTCACGGCGCCTTGTCTTCCCGTTGCTCCGCTGATCTCACCGCGGCGCCATGCCCCGCAGCGCCATGACTGAACTGCCGCTGCAGCGCTACAGCGTCAGCAGCCTCAACCGGGCCGTGGGCAGCCTGCTGGAGCGGGGGTTTGCTCCCCGTTTTCTGCTCGATGCCACCGTCAGCCGTCCCCAGCTGAAGAAAGGTCATCTCTGGATGACCCTGGTCGACGACAGCGCCTCGATCTCGGCGGTGGTCTGGTCGAGCCAGCTCGCCAGGCTCGCGGTCCAGCCAGCCGAGGGCGACGGGGTGGTGGTGGTGGGCAAGCTCAATTTCTGGGCCACCAGGGCCAGCCTGTGCGTGCAGGTGCTCGATCTGCGGCCCAGCCTGTCCAGCGTGCTCCGCCGCTTCGAGCGCGTGCGCGATCAGCTCGCCCCCGAGGGGCTGTTCGACCCCGAGCGCAAGCGGCCCCTTCCGGCCACGCCCGGCTGCATCGCCCTGCTCACCAGTGCGCCCAGCTCGGCCCTGGCCGACATGCTGCGCACCGCGGCGGAGCGCTGGCCGGCCACCCGGGTGGTGGTGGTGCCGATCCCGGTGCAGGGCAACGTGGAGGAGCAGATCGTCACAGCCCTGGAACACCTGGACAGGCGTGCGGCGGCCCTGGGGGTGGAGGCCATCGTGCTGGCCCGCGGCGGCGGCAGCCGCGAAGACCTTGCGGTGTTTGACGGCGAGCAGCTGGCACGGGCCATCGCCGCCTGTGGATTGCCGGTGGTGAGCGGCATCGGCCACGAGGACGACATCACCATCGCCGATCTGGTGGCCGACCTGCGGGCCGCCACCCCCACCGCCGCCCTGGTGGCCCTGCTGCCGGATCGCCGCCAGGCCAGGTCCGCGCTGCTGCAGCTGCGGCGTCACCTTGGCCAGGTACTGGGCCTGCGGCTCCAGGGCGAACGCCAGCGGCTGGGGAGGCTCCAGGAACGGCTGGCCGGGTTGCACCCGCGCACCCAGCTGGAGCAGCGTCGGGACCAGCTGCAGCGCAGCAGGCTGCTCCTGCAGGCCCTCTCTCCCCAGCATGCGCTGGAGAGGGGATTCTGTCTGCTGCGCTCGGGCGGCGGCGGGCTGGTGCGCAGCGCCGGCGAGCTGCGGCCTGGCGAGGCCGTGCTGCTGCAGCTGGCCAACGGTGAGGCCGACGCCGAGATCCTGCGGGTGCGGTGTCAGCAGCCGGCCCCCGGTCAGCCCAGTCCCATACGCCAGAGTCGAGCACGTCCCGCCGGCAAGACCGGCGCCTGATCCACCATGGCCATGGCCAGACGGCGCAGCCCATCCCCCGCTTCAGGCCACCCCCCTGAGGCCCCCTCCGCCAGCGGCAGCGGCAGTCATGCTCAGGACTGGGGCCAGGGGGAGGACGATGGTGGCGCCGGCGACCTGAGCTACAACCAGGCCCACGCAGCTTTGGAACTGGTGCTGGCGGAACTCCAGGCCACTGACCTCGACGTGGAGGCCATGGCCGGGCTGTACCGCCGGGGGCAGGCCTACGCCCAGCGCTGCGAAGCCATTCTGCATCAAGTGGAGCAGGACGTACTGGTCTGGGACGGGCTCAACGATCCCTATGCCCCGCCCCAGCCGGCTGACCCTACCCTGCTCCCGGAATCCCCCCACACCACAACGTCATCAACCGTTGAACGCCATGGCCTCGACGCCTGAATCGACGCCTGAATCGACGCTACCGCTTCAAGGCCGTGCCAACCCCTGGTTGCAATGGCTGTACCTGGCCCTGGCCGCTGCCGGAGCGGTGTGGCCCTGGCTGGCCAATCTGGATTTCATCCGCAGCAGTGGCAGCAGCTTCGACGTGGGCCTGTTCGTGCAGATGGCAGCCGCCAACCCGGCAGCGGCCTCGTTGTCGCGAGATCTGGCGATCGGTGCCACCGCCGTGCTGATCTGGATCGTTCAGGAAAGTCGGCGCCTGCAGATGCGCGGCCTGCCCTGGGTGCTGCTGTGCTGCGTCACCGTCGCCTTCGCCTGCGGAGCGCCCCTGTTCCTGTATCTGCGGGAGCGGCGCCTTGCCGAGCTGGCCGCCGCCGAGCTGGCCGCCGATCCAGCAGGCTGAAGCAGGCTCAGGGTCCTGCGTCGTCGACGTCGACCACGTCGACATCGATGGTCGCCTCCGATGCCGGGATCTCCACAGACGGCGGCACGCCCGAGGAGGTGGATGAGGATGGGGATGGGGCGAAGGGAGTGCCACAGGCCGGGCAGACCGCACTACCGACACTGGTGAAGCCGCAGGCTGAGCAGGTGCGGAGGCGGCGCCGCAACAGTTGCCAGCCCACCACGCCAGCGGCGCCGAAGAGCAGAGGCAAAAGCAACACCAACAGCGTGAGCCCGCCCAACAGATCGAGGAGAAAGCGACCGGCTGGGCCTGGAGCCAGCAGCAGGACCATCGCCAGCAGAATCCAGAGCCAGGGGATCGGCCGTTGCATCGTCAGGGAAACTGCCCTCATGGCCCATCCTGACGCCTGCTCGTGGCGATGGAGAGGCACTGGCCGTAGTACACGATGGCGCCCACCATCCACACCCACAGGCTGAACACGAGCACGCCACCGACAACCCCGTAGGCCTGGAAGCGTTCACCTAGGAGAAACAGGATGCGACCAAGGAGCTGATTGAGCAGGGTGAGCACCGTGGCAATGAAGGCAGCCCCCGGCAGGAGCTGAGTCCAGCGGACATGGCGTGATGGCAGCAGGCAGAGCAACAGCTGTGCGGCCACAAACGACAGCACCAGTGTCACTACCACATCAACACTCGCATTTACCGGCTGCTGCCAGCCCTGCATGAACGGCACCTGAGTGCTGATCCACTGCTTGACGCTCGTCGGTGCCCGCAGAGGCACGCGCGAGACCCGTTGATCGAGCAGAAACAGCAGCGAAAAGAGTGCCAGCAGGGCCATGGCCTTAAGGCGCAGCTGGATCTGCTGACGAATCATGCCAACCCACGACTGCTGGCCAGCGTGGGGATCACCGCGCCACCAGAGGCGGTCAGCGCCGCGACTGAGGGCCAGGAAGGCATTGCTGGCCGTGATCACAAGCACAACCAGGCCGAGAACACCTGCTCCCCCGCTCTGGCTGATGAACCCCTCCAGAGCCCGCTCCAGCACAGGCAAAGACTGAGCGGGTAGAACTGCGAGCAACGACTCGCGGAACTGGCCAATCAGCTGGAGATCACGGCCAAGAATCCAGGCGATGAACGACAGCGCGATCAGCAGAATCGGCAGCAGCGACTGAAGGGTGTAGTAAGCAAAAGCGGCACTCAGATCCGCACAGCCCTCGCGATTCCAGAGTCTGAGAGCTCGCCAGAAAGGCTTGAAGCGGGCCGACAACGACCGAGTGGCCCGCTTCATGAGGGGAACGCCGCATGCTCAGGCCAGGCTAATGACCCCACACCACGCAATACGGCCGCAGCCACCCGCTGCCTGCGAAAACCAACTGCGTGAAGTCGCCCTCGGAACGCCGGCGAC
>REEV01000056.1 GCA_007694915.1 Cyanobium sp. PLM2.Bin73
GGTGCCATCAGGCCAGCCGCTGGTGCTGCAGAGCCACCGCCGCCGCCACTGCCGCCGCTGAGCTGCTGCAGCAGCTGCTGACGCTGCTGTTCGGCCAGGCTGGATTGATCCTCGGCTGAGCGGCTGCGCTCGATCACGCCGCTGGCCCCGCCTGCCGGTAGGGACTGCAGGGTGTTCTGGATGGCGCCGGCTCCGATCACATCCAGCAGGGCCTGGGCCTGGGCTGATGCCTGCGCCCCCAGGGCCAGGGCCGCTGCCAGCAGGGACGCGCGAATCGGCAGAACAGCGTTCGGCATCCCTCGTCTGCGGGCGGTCAGGGCTGGGCCGCCGTGTCGGCTGCGGCGTTGAAGCCACTCCACACCTTCAGGTCGTCCAGGCTCTGCACCCCTTCCAGGCGGGGCCTGCCCTCCATCTCCCAGGTGGGGAAGGCGCGGATGCTGGCGGCCTGGCAGCGTTCCCGGCCGGCGTCGTTCTCGTCGCACTCCACATACGGAAGGCTGTTGCCGGCCTGCTTGCCGAACAGATTCTTCTGCTGGAAGCAGGCCGGACACCACCAGGCTCCGTAGAACACCGCTCCCTGGGACTTCAGATGGGCGCTGAGGGCCTTCTGGTCGGCGTTGGAGTCGCTCAGCGCTTCCCCCAGCCGCGGCGAGGTGCTGGTCGCCTCCCGGGCGCGGTCGCCCGCGCCGGCACCGGCACAGGCCGTGAGCGCCATCAGCCCCAGGCTGAGGGGGATGACCGCCAGGGGGCGATGCCAGCCGGATCGGGCCATGGTCTGATCATCGGTGACTCCAACGCTACGGGGCCAGCCTGGAATCCGCCAGCCGCGTGCCCGGCGCCCGGCCCCGGAGCCGTAGGGAAGCTGAGAGACTGGAGAGCCTGTCCACCCTCGCCAGCGATGCCCCTGCGATGAACGCCAACGGCTACCGCGACTACTTCAAGGTGCTGGGCGTGGACCGGGGTGCCGACGCCGACACCATCAAGCGTGCCTTCCGCAAGCTGGCCCGCCAATACCACCCGGACGTGAATCCGGGCGACCAGTCGGCCGAGGCCCGCTTCAAGGAGGTGAGCGAGGCCTATGAGGTGCTCTCCGATCCCGACAAGCGCCGCCGCTACGAGCAGTTCGGCCAGTACTGGAGCCAGGCCGGGGCCGGCGGTGGCGTGGGCGGCATGGATGTGGACTTCGGCCGCTACGGCAACTTCGACGAGTTCATCAACGACCTGCTCGGGCGTTTCGGCGGCGCCCAGGGCGGGGGCAGCGGCGGCTTCGGCTTCGGCAGCGGCTTCCCCGGTGGCGGCTTCGCCGGCAGCGCCCGCGGCACCGGCCCCAACCTCGATGCCGAGGCCAGCATCCGCCTCAGCCTCGGCGAGGCCTTCCGCGGCTGCGAACGCACCCTGGCGGTGAACGAGGAGCGGGTGGCCGTGCGCATTCCCGCCGGCGTCAAGCCCGGCAGCCGCCTGCGGCTCAAGGGCAAAGGCAATCTGCAGCCCGGCACTGGCCGCCGCGGCGACCTCTACCTCACCATCGAGCTGCAGGAGCATCCGGTGTGGAAGCTCGACGGTGACCAGCTGCGCGGTGAGCTGCCCCTCAGCCTCGATGAGCTCGCCCTGGGTGGTCAGGTGCGGGTGGCCACCCCCGACGGCGAGGCCTCGGTGCAGGTGCCTCCCGGTCTCACCCCCGGCCGCAGCCTGCGCCTGAAGGGCAAGGGCTGGCCGCTGAAGGGGGGCCGCGGCGATCTGCTGCTCACCCCCGTGCTCAAGCTGCCCGAGCCCCTCAGCGAGCGGGAGCGCAGCCTGCTGGAGGAGCTGCGCAATGCCCGCAGCGCCGACCCCCGGGCTGGCTGGGTGCAGCTCGCCCAGCTCTAGGAAGCGCCGGCTGTCTCCGTAGGATCCAGGGTCCTCACACGCCCCGCATGGAGCTCTCCTACCGCCCCCGCCGGCTGCGCCGCACCCCGGCCCTGCGGGCGATGGTGCGGGAGCATCAGCTCAGCCCCGCCGACTTCATCTACCCCCTGTTCGTGCACGAGGGGGCCAGCAACGAGCCGATCGCCGCCATGCCCGGCTGCCAGCGCTGGAGCCTGGAAGGGCTGGTGGAGGAGGTGGGCCGCGCCTGGGAGCTGGGCATCCGCTGCGTGGTGCTGTTCCCCAAGGTGGCCGACGGCCTCAAGAGCGAGGACGGCGCCGAGTGCTTCAACGAGCACGGCCTGATCCCGCGGGCGATCCGCCGCCTCAAGGCTTCCCATTCGGCCATGGCGATCATGACCGACGTGGCCCTCGATCCCTACTCCTGCGACGGCCATGACGGCATCGTCAGCTCCGAGGGCGTGGTGCTCAACGACGAGACCGTGGCGATTCTCTGCCGCCAGGCCGTGGTGCAGGCCCGCGCCGGTGCGGATCTGATCGGCCCCAGCGACATGATGGACGGACGGGTGGGCGCCATCCGCGAAGCCCTCGATGAGGAGGGGTTCGAACATGTGGGCATCATCAGCTACACGGCCAAGTACTCCAGCGCCTACTACGGCCCCTTCCGCGAGGCCCTCGATTCGGCACCCCGCGCCAGCGGCGGCAAACCGATCCCCGGCGACAAGAGCACCTACCAGATGGACCCGTCCAACAGCCGCGAGGCCCTGCTCGAGGCCCAGCTCGATGAGAGCGAGGGGGCCGACATCCTGATGGTGAAGCCTGGCCTGGCCTATCTCGACATCATCCACCGCCTGCGCCAGCAGAGCGAGCAGCCGATCGCCGCCTACAACGTGAGCGGCGAATACGCCATGGTGAAGGCCGCAGCCGAACGGGGCTGGATCGACGAAAAGGCCGTGGTGCTGGAAACCCTGCTCTGCTTCAAACGCGCCGGCGCGGATCTGATCCTCAGCTACCACGCCTGCGACGCGGCCCAGTGGCTGCGGGAGGGCTGATGGCCAGCGCTGCTTCTCTGCCACCGGTTCCGCATCGCCTCGGCCACGTGGCCCTGCGGGTGCAGGACATCGGGCGTGCCAAGGCCTTCTACCAAAACCTCGGCCTGCGGCTCACCTGGGATGCGGCCGACTGGGCCTACCTGCAATGGCCGGGCGACGGCGCCGGGATTGCCCTGCTCAGTGCCGACTACACCGCCGCGGGCCCCCACTTCGCCCTGCACTTCAGCGACCGCTCCCAGGTGGATGGGGCCCGCGCTGCCCTGGTGGCGGCCGGCCACCGCTGCGGTCCGGTGCATGGCCACCGCGACGGCACCGCCAGCTGCTACCTCCAGGACCCGGAGGGCAACTGGCTGGAGCTGCTCTTCGAGCCGGCCGCCGGCATTCCCAGCAACGTGCCGGACCAGGACCCGATTCCGCCGCCGGCGCCGTGACCCCGGCGGCGATCGAGCAGGAGGCCCTGGAGCTGCTGGAGTGGCCGCGCCTGGCGGCCCATGTGGCCAGCTTTGCCGGCACCGCCGCCGGTGAGCGCCACTGCCGCGCCCTGCCCCTGCCCGCCGTGGCGGAGCACAGCCGCACCCTGCTGGCGGAAACCACCGAGCTGCTGGCTCTCGATGGCCTGATCGAAGGCGGCCTCAGCCTGCAGGGGGTGGCCGACATCGGGCCCTGCCTGCAGCTCTGTGCCAAGGGCGGCACCGCCGGCGGCGACGTCCTGCTGGAGCTGGCCGCCACCCTGGCGGCGGCGCGGCGGCTGCGCCGCCAGATCGATGATCCCGCCCTGCGGCCGGTGACCACCGCCCTGGTGGCGGAGCTGCGCACCCTGCCGGAATTGGAGCAGCAGCTGCGCTTCGCCCTGGAGGAGGGCGGTCGCGTGGCCGACCGGGCCAGCGCCCCGCTGGCTGCGTTGCGGCGCCAGCTCCAGGCTGCCCGCGGCGAGCGCCGCGAGCGCCTGCAGGAGCTGCTGCGGCGTTCGGCGCCCCTGCTGCAGGACAACGTGATCGCCGAGCGCAACGGTCGCCCCGTGCTGGCGGTGAAGGCGGGTGCGGCGGCCCAGCTGCCGGGGCAGCTGCACGACAGCTCCGCCTCCGGACAGACCGTGTTCATCGAGCCCCAGGCGGTGCTGGCGCTGGGCAACCGCATCCGCGATCTGGAGGGGCAGGAGCGGGAGCTGGAGCAGGCCGTGCTGCGCGAGCTCAGCGCTGCGGTGGCGGAGCAGGCCGAGGCCCTGGCGGTGCTGCAGGCCACCCTGGTGCGCCTCGACGCCGCCCTGGCCCGTGCCCGCTACAGCGCCTGGCTGGGGGCGGTGCGGCCGGAGCTGGCGGACGCCGCCGAGGCCCCCTTCGAGCTCCACGATCTGCGCCACCCCCTGCTGCTCTGGCAGCACAGGCGCGAGGGGGGCCAGGCGGTGGTGCCGGTCAGCGTGAGCGTGGCGCCCGAGCTGCGGGTGGTGGCGATCACCGGCCCCAACACCGGCGGCAAGACCGTCACCCTCAAGAGCCTGGGGCTGGCGGCGCTGATGGCCCGCGCCGGGCTGTTCCTGCCCTGCAGCGGCTGCCCGCGGCTGCCCTGGTGCGCCCGGGTGCTGGCCGACATCGGCGATGAGCAGTCGCTGCAGCAGAACCTCTCCACCTTCAGCGGCCACATCCGCCGCATCGCCCGCATCCTCGAGGCTCTCCCCCCCGCCGCCACCGCTGCTGGCAGCCCCGGCGATCAGGGCGCCGCCCTGGTGCTGCTCGATGAGGTGGGGGCCGGCACCGATCCGGCGGAGGGGGCGGCCCTGGCCACGGCCCTGCTGCAGCACCTGGCCGGGCGGGCCCGGCTCACGGTGGCCACCACCCACTTCGGCGAGCTGAAGGCGCTCAAGTACGCCGACCCCCGTTTCGAGAACGCCTCGGTGGCCTTCGATGAGGAGACCCTCGCCCCCACCTACCGCCTGCAGTGGGGCATCCCCGGCCGCAGCAACGCCCTGGCCATCGCCCGGCGCCTGGGGCTCGATGGGGAGCTGTTGGAGCGGGCGGCCAGCCAGCTCGCGCCCCGCCGCGAAGGCGATGTGAACCAGGTGATCGTCGGCCTTGAGCAGCAGCGCCTGCGCCAGCAGGAGGCCGCCGAGGAGGCCGCTGCCCTGCTGGCTCGCACCGAGCTGCTGCACGAGGAGTTGCTCTCCCGCTGGCAGCAGCAGCAGCAACAGAGCGCCGAGCTGCAGGAGCAGCGCCGCCAGCAGCTGGAGCGCTCCATCCGCCAGGGGCAGCACGAGGTGCGCCGGATCATCCGCCGGCTGCGCCAGGGTGACGGTGGCCGCCGCCTGGATCCCTCGGTGCTTGGGGAGACGGCCCGCCAGGCCGGCCAGCGGCTCAAGAGCCTCGAGCAGCAGCACCGCCCCCGGCTCGAGCGGCGCCAGCACGGGGGCTGGATGCCGGTGGTGGGCGACCGGGTGCGGGTGCTCTCCCTGGGCAAGGCCGCCGAAGTGCTCGCCCTGGCCGACGACGGCCGCGAACTCACGGTGCGCTGCGGCGTGCTGCGGCTCACCGTGCCTCTCGACGGCATCGAGGGCCTGCAGGGAGAAAAGCCCTCACCGCCGCAGGTGACGGTGCGGGTGAATGGGGGCCGGGGCCTGGCCGCCCCCGGCCCCCAGGTGCGCACGGAGAACAACACCGTGGATGTGCGTGGCCTGCGGGTGCACGAGGCGGAGGCGGCGGTGGAGGAGAAGCTGCGGGCGGCCAACGGGCCGGTGTGGGTGATCCACGGCATCGGCACCGGCCGGCTCAAGCGCGGCCTGCGGGCCTGGCTCGACACCCTGCCCTACGTGCACAGGGTGAACGACGCGGAGCGTGGCGACGGCGGGGCCGGCTGCAGCGTCGTGCACATCCACTGAGGGGCCGTTGGGCCCGGCCAGGCACTCAGAGCTCGGGGAGCACGGCCTCGGCGGGGGCAGGGTGCGGCGGCTGCAGGGCCTCACCGCCGGCATCGAAGAGCCGCCAGCCGTCCGGATCCACCGCCAGATGGATCGTGCTGCCGGCCGCCAGTTGCTCGTCGGGAGCCGCGCGCACCTGCACCAGATGGTCGCCCTCCTCCAGCTGGCAGGTGAGCAGCTGTTCGTTGCCCAGGGCCTCGCCGTGGCGCACCGTGGCGCGCAGGTTGCGGTTGGCGGCCGGGGCCAGCCGCAGGTGCTCGGGCCGCAGCCCGCCGGTGAGCCGGTGGCCGGTGCGGCCGGCCAGGGCCTCGGCCATCGGACCCCCCACCGGCAGGCGGCGGCCACCCAGCTGCAGCTGGGCGGGGCCGATCACCTCCACGGGCAGCAGGTTCATGGGCGGACTGCCGATGAACTGGGCCACGAACAGGTTGGCCGGCCAGCGGTAGAGCTGCATCGGCGTGCCCAGCTGCTGCAGCCGGCCGGCGTTGAGCACGGCGATGCGGTGACCCATGGTCATCGCCTCCACCTGGTCGTGGGTCACGTAGAGGGTGGTGGTGCCCAGGCGCCGCTGCAGCTCCACGATCTGGGCCCGGGTGCCGGCCCGCAGCTTGGCGTCGAGGTTGCTGAGGGGCTCATCCATCAGGAACACCGCCGGCTGGCGGGCGATGGCCCGGCCCAGGGCCACCCGCTGCTTCTGGCCCCCCGAGAGCTCCTTGGGCAGCCGTTGCAGCAGCGGTTCCAGCTCAAGGGTGGCGGCCACCTCGGCGATGCGGCGCTCGATCCGCTCCTCCCGGGCCGATGGCACCCGCAGGGGCCGGGGCAGCCGCCGGCTGGCCTGGTGCAGGCTGTCCTGCACCTGCTGCAGGGCGGTGCGCGGGCGGCTGCGGCGCAGGCCGAAGCCGATGTTGCCCGCCACCGATAGGTGGGGGTAGAGGGCGTAGCTCTGAAACACCATGGCCACGTCCCGCTGGGCCGGCCGCAGCCCGCTCACCGGCCGCTTCCCCACAAGGATCTCGCCGCCGCTGGGCTCCTCCAGCCCGGCCAGCAGCCGCAGCAGGGTGCTCTTGCCGCAGCCAGACGGCCCCACCAGCACCAGAAACTCGCCGTCGGGGATGCGCAGGTTGAGATTGCGCAACACTTGCACCGGTTCACCGCCCCGCCGGGGTGGGTAGGTCTTGCTCACCTGCTGGAAACGGACCTCGGCCAACTTGCGTTCCCAGACAACCGCTGAGGCGCGATCTTAGGTTTGGGGCAATGCAATTCATCGATCAGGCCCGCATCGCCATCAAGGCCGGCCGCGGCGGCGACGGCATCGTGGCCTTCCGCCGGGAGAAATACGTGCCCGCCGGGGGGCCCTCCGGTGGCGATGGCGGCCGCGGTGGCGATGTGCTGCTGCTGGCCGATGCCAACCTCCAGACCCTGCTCGACTTCAAGTACAAGCGCCTGTTCGCCGCCGATGACGGCCGCCGTGGCGGCCCCAACCGACGCACCGGCGCCAGCGGCGAGCCGCTGCGCATCCGCATGCCCTGCGGCACCGAGGTGCGCGATGCCCGCACCGGCATCGTGCTCGGCGACCTCACCGCCCCGGGTGATGAGCTGCTGGTGGCCCTGGGGGGCCGCGGCGGCCTCGGCAATGCCCACTACCTCAGCAACCGCAACCGGGCTCCGGAGAAGGCCACCGAGGGTCGGGAGGGGGAGGAGTGGCTGCTGCAGCTGGAACTCAAGCTGCTGGCGGAGGTGGGCATCATTGGCCTGCCCAACGCCGGCAAGAGCACGCTGATCTCGGTGCTCAGCGCCGCCCGCCCCCGCATTGCCGACTACCCCTTCACCACCCTGGTGCCGAACCTGGGCGTGGTGCGCAGGCCCAGCGGTGACGGCACCGTGTTTGCCGACATTCCCGGCCTGATCGCCGGTGCAGCCCAGGGGGCGGGCCTGGGCCATGAGTTCCTGCGCCACATCGAACGCACCCGACTGCTGATTCACCTGGTGGACGCGGCTTCAGCAACGGTGCTGGAGGACGTGCAGGTGGTGGAACGGGAGCTCCAGGCCTATGGCCACGGTCTCGGCGCGAGGCCCAGGATCCTGGTGCTCAACAAGATTGAGCTGCTGGATCAGGCGGATCTCGACGCCAGGCTCAAAGCGCTTGGAGGCCACGGAGTTGGGCCCGTTCTGGCGGTATCGGCGGCGACGTCGGCCAATCTCAACCGCCTGCTGGCTGTGGTCTGGGAGCAGCTGGGCCTGAGCGACATGGGTGCCCAGGCCGACCTTGCTGTGACCTCAGGGGCGCCTCAGTCGTCGTAGACCCGGCACTCGGGGGCTTCGGGGTTCATGTCGCAGTACACCTCCAGAGGGCTGGGGTCGTGCTTGTCCTCCGGATGGTGCTGCTTGTACTCCTCGAGGCCCTTGAGCTCATCTTCGAGGTGGCGCACCTTGCCCTCATTGCCGGCGGCGCGGGCGGCCTCGATCTCGCTCTTGTCTTTCTGGATGTGTTCGTCGATGGAGTTCATGCGTTGACACCCCTGAGGGGGCTGAGGCTCGTCCGCATCCACCATACGGTTGGCGTCAGGGCGGCACGAGGCTTTTTGGGCACCTGCTGATCAGGACCATCAGGCAGCCCGATCAGTTGTGCTGATCACTCGGCCAGCTCACTCAGCTCCAGCCAGCGCTCCTCGGCACTGCCGATGCGCTCGCTCAGCTCCGCCAGCTCCCGGGTGAGCTGCTCGAGGGCGGTGTAGTCGCTGCCGCCCTCGAGCAGCAGTCCCTCCAGCTGCCGGCGTTGCTCCTCCCACTGGGGCAGCTCCTGCTCCAGCCGGGCCAGCTCCCGCTGCTGGCCGTAGCTGCGTCGTCGCGCCCGGTCGCCGGGTCCGGCCCCTGATTTCCCCCCCTGCGTCGCCGGGATTGCCCCGCCCGCTGGCTCAGGGGCCGCCGCCGCCCGCCGCTGCTCCAGATAGGCGCTGTAGTTGCCCTCGAAGCGCACCAGCCGTCCGTCCTGCAGCACGAACAGGCGGTCCACGGTGCGATCGAGGAAGTAGCGGTCGTGGGATACCACGATCACGCAGCCGCGGAAGTCCTCCAGGAAGTCCTCCAGCACCGTCAGGGTCTGCACATCGAGGTCGTTGGTGGGCTCATCCAGCAGCAGCACGTTCGGCGAGCCGATCAGCAGCCGGCAGAGGTGCAGCCGGCGGCGCTCGCCTCCCGACAGCCGGCTCACCGGCTGGTGCTGCTGGGCTGGCGGAAACAGGAATCGCTCCAGCAGCTGGGAGGCGCTGAGCACGCTGCCCTCGAGCTCCACGCTGCTGGCGGCCTCCTGCACCAGATCGATCACCCGCCGCTGGCGCCCGGCGGCATCGCGGGCGCTCTCGAGCACATGGCTGTGCTGGTCGAAGTAGGCCAGCTTCACGGTGCTGCCCAGCTCCAGCCGGCCGCTGTGGCTGGCCGCTGCTGTCCCATCCGCGGGGGCGGCCGCGGCGGCGATCAGGTGGAGCAGGCTGCTCTTGCCGCTGCCGTTCGGGCCGATGATCCCCACCCGGTCCTCGGGGCTGAAGTCGTAGCTGAAGTCGCGGATCAGCGGCGCGGCACCGGCGCTGCGGGCCTCGGGGGTGGGCCAGAGGCAGAGGGCTTCGGCCTCGATCGCCCGCTTGCCCAGCCGCCGGCCGGTGCTGGCCAGGCTCAGCTGGCCCCGTTGCTGGCGCCGCGGCAGCTCCTGCAGCGCCTCGATGCGCTGGATCCGTGCCTTCTGCTTGGTGCTGCGGGCCTGGGGTCCCCGCCGCAGCCATTCCAGTTCCCGCCGCAGCACGCCCTTCAGCCGGGCCTCACCGGCGGCGATGGCCGCCTCCTCCTCGGCCTGCCGGGCCAGGTAGGTGGCGTAGTTGCCCGCGTAGGTGCGCGCCTCGCCGCGATCCACCGCCACGATCCGCTCGCTGAGCTGGTCGAGCACGTAGCGGTCGTGGGTCACCAACACCAGGGCGCCGGGGAAACGGCTCAGGTAGCCCTGCAGCCACTGCACCCCGTCGGCGTCGAGGTGGTTGGTGGGCTCATCGAGGAGCAGCACGTCGGGCTCCGCCACCAGGGCTGCCGCCAGGGCGAGGCGCCGCTGGTAGCCGCCGGAGAGCTCCCCCACCCGGCGGTGCACGTCCTGCACCCCCAGCCGGTCGAGCACCTCGCGGATCTGCTGCTCCAGGCCCCAGGCCTGACTCTGGTCCATGCGGGCGCTGAGCACGGTGAGCTCTGCCAGCAGGGCGCTGTCGTCGTCGCCGCGCTGGTGGGCGGCGGCCAGGGCATCGCTCACGGCCGTGTAGCGCCCGAGCAGATCGCGCTTCTCGCCGCTGCCTGCGAACACCTGCTCCAGCACCGTGCGCTCCGGATCCAGCCGCGGGTCCTGGGTCACCAGCACGATGCGGATGCCCGGTGCCGTGCGCCGGCTACCGGCCCCCGGGGGCTCCTCGCCGGCCAGGATGCGCAGCAGGGTGCTCTTGCCGGCGCCGTTGGGACCGATCAGCCCCAGCCGTTCCCGCTCCTCCACGTGCAGGTGGAGGTTCTCGAACAGGCTGCGGACCCCGAAGTCCTTGCCCACGCCCACCAGGCTGATCAGGCTCACGCGGCGGCGCTCTGGCGCTGGCTGTCCAGATAAGCAAACACGCTCTTGTCGCCCACGTCGGCCGCCGCCGCCATCGGGAACTTGCGCAGGCAGAGCACCACCAGCAGCGCCGCCTCGAGGGCCAGCAGCCGGCCCACCAGCTCCGGCGCCAGCAGGCCGCTTAGGTGGCCGAGCAGGGCCGCCGGCAGCAGCAGGGTGACGCCGATGGCCTCCGGGCGCTGGAAGCAGAAGAATTCCTTGAAGCCGATGCCCGCCAGGGCGGCGAACAGCGGGCCGATCGCCCACAGCCAGCGGCCGTCGGCCTCCAGGGTGGCGGCCATGGCCCCGGGGCCGGCCTGCACAGCGAGGGCCACAAGCCCGCCGCAGCCCAGCAGCCAGAAGGCCTGCAGGGCCCTGTGCAGGGGGCGCAGATAGATGTGAATCCAGCGCAGGGCCAGGCCCAGGCCGCCGGCCAGGGGCAGCAGCCAGGGCCAGAGGTGCTCTCCGCCCAGCCAGTGCCACTGGGCCAGCAGGGCCAGCTGCGCCAGGGCCGCCACCAGCAGGCTCAGCCGGTAGCCCAGCACCTCGCGGCGGTCGGCCGCGGTGATCGTGAACGGGCCGTAGACGCCCTGGTGCACGGGGTCGCCGGTGGCCGGGGCCTCGGTATGGGCTCCAGAAGCCGCATCAGCCGCTGGAGTCGGGCTGGGATCCTGCATCGCCTGGCACGGGGGGAAAGCTCCCCACCAGTGTGGCCAGGGGTGGGCCCGCCGGAACGATCCCGGAGGGGTGCAGGGGGAACAGGGCGCCGAAGTAGTCGCGGCGCCAGGCCTCGGGCCAGCAGCTGTCCGCCACCCCGGGCAGCCCGTGGAAGCGGGAGCGCCAGGCCCACAGGGCCGGCAGTTGCCACAGGGGCCGCCTGCTGACGCCGAACAGGGGCGCGTAGACCAGCTCCAGGCGGATCAGGGTGGGGAACAGCTGCACGTCGGCCAGCGAGGGCAGGGGCCCGCTCAGCCAAGGCGCCCCGCCCTCCCCGAGCTGGGCCTCGGCCGCCTCCAGGCTGGCGAACAGGGCCGCTTCGGCTGCGTCGTAAGCCGCCTGGGTTCGGGCGAAACCGCAGCGGTACACCCCGTCGTTGACGGTGTGCTGCAGGCGCTCCCGCCAGGCGGCAGTGGCCTGGCGCTGATCGGGGGGATCGAGGTCGAGGCTCCGGGTGGAGGGCCAGCGGTTGAGCAGCTCGATCAGCCGGGCGCTCTCGCCCACCACCACCTCCTGCCGGTGGCGGCTGTAGAGCAGCGGCACGGTGGCGCGGGCGCCGGGTGGGGCGCCGCAGCGGCCGTAGAGCTCGGCCAGGGTGCCGCAGCCCTCGAAGGGTTCCGCGAACCGCCAGCGGCCGGCCTGGGGATCGGGCTCCACCACTACCAGCTCGATGGGGCCGGCCAGGGCACGCAGGCCCCACACCAGCCAGGCCCGGTGGGCCCAGGGGCAGCTGCGGCCCACGATCAGCACATGGGCCCCCGGTTCGGCGGCATCGCCGGGCACGGCGATGGCCTCCCCGAAGGCGGCCGGGGGGCGGCGGTAGTTCCCCTGGTCATCGGCCGGGCCCAGGCCGCCCATCAGCTGCAGCCACTGCCAGTGCCAGAGGCTGCGGGCGCCGCGCACCAGCCAGGGGGGAGGGAGCACGATGGGGGAAGCCGGGGTTCGACTTTCGGACACCCGGGCTGGAAAAACCAGCCCAGCGGCCATGCCCCCCAGACGACGCGATGACCGCCGCGATGACCGCAACGAGGCCCGAGGCGGCGGTGCTGGTGGTGGCCGGCACCCACGGCAACGAGCGCAATGCCCCCTGGATGCTGCAGCAGTGGCAGCTCCATCCGGCGGCCCTGGCTGATGCCGGCCTGGACCTGCAGCTGGTGCTAGGCAACCCCCGGGCCCACGCCTGCAACCGCCGCTACCTGGAGCGGGATCTCAACCGCTGCTTCGCCCCCGCCCTGCTCTCTGACGCCGACGTCAGCGGACCCGAGCTCGAGCGGGCCCGCGAGCTGCTGGTGCTGCACGGCCCCGAGGGCCGCCAGCCCTGTGCGGTGGCCCTCGATCTGCACAGCACCACCAGCGCCATGGGCAATTCGCTGGTGGTGTACGGCCGCCGGCCCACCGACCTGGCGCTGGCCGCGGCCATCCAGGCCCGACTGGGGCTGCCGGTGTATCTGCACGAGGCCGACGCCGAGCAGAGCGGCTTTCTGGTGGAGCGCTGGCCCTGCGGTCTGGTGATCGAGGTGGGCCCGGTGCCCCAGGGGGTGATCCAGGCCCCGATCTGCCGTCAGACCCAACTGGCTCTGGAGGGTGCCCTGGGCGCCCTGGCGGCAGCCCGCGCCGGCCGGCTGCGGTTGCCGGAGCAGCTGCTGGTGCACCGGCACCTGGGCAGCCTCGACCTGCCCAGGGCCAGTGATGGCACCCCCCTGGCCTGCATCCATCCCCAGCTGCAGCATCGCGACTGGCACCCCCTGCGGCCGGAGGACCCCCTGTTCCTCGACCGTTCCGGCAGCACCCTGAGGCTGCGCGATGTGCTGCCGGCTGAACCCGGCGTCTCCGTGGTGCCGGTGTTCATCAACGAGGCGGCCTACGGCGAGAAGGGGATTGCCCTCAGCCTCACGCGGCGGGAGAGCTGGCCTGTGCAGGAGGCCTGGCGGGCGGAGCTGGAGCGGCTGGCGGCGCCGCTGGTGCCGGCCGTGCCTCAATCAACCGGCTGAACCGGGCGCGGCGGGCCGTTGTAGAGCACCTCCTCCACCGTGCGGCCGTCGGCGGAGATGCGCACCTCGGTTTCCACGCTGGCGGGCATCTGGAACTGCTCCCAGCCGGGGATCCCGCCCAGGAAGCGGAACACGAAACCATCCTCATCCATGCTCACCAGGCACTCGTTGCCGGCGTCGGCTGTCTGGAACATGCACTGGGCCGGGCGGTAGAGGCTGAGGCCGCCGTTCTGCTGCACAGCCAGGTTGCGGGCCAGGTTGAGGGCCCGCACGGCGCTGAAGGGGACCTGGGCCATGGCGGGCGTGCCAGTGATCCCGCTGCTGGCCAACACGGCGGCCACCAGAGCCGCGGATCCCATGGTCAGTGGCCTGACGAAGCGCATCGCAAGTTGATAAGAGCGAGGCATCAGATCAGCCCGTCGGGCTAGAGATGTCAAGGGGACGTCAGCCGCACACCAAGGTGGTCTGCTCTTGGGTGCAGGGCAGATCACTGCTGCTGCCATCGGCCCAATAGATGCGCAGGCGGTCGTCATCGGTGCCGCTGCGGTAGGTGATCGAGCGCACCGGGCCCGCCGGGGCGCGGGTGGGCCGGTCTTCGGGGTCGCGGGGGGTGACGCCGTGCATTTTCTGCTCCAGCTGCTGGATCTTCAGATCCAGTTGCTCCTGCCGCTGTTTGAGCTGCTCGATCTCGGCCGTCTGCTCGCCGCGCTCACAGCCGGACAGCAGCAGGGCTCCGCAGAGGCCCAGCGCGCCGACCATGGCGGCAGCACGACGTCGGGGATGGGAGGACGGAGGGGACAGCGCCATGCCGGAGAGGCCAGGGAGAGGCTGCAGATCTAGCAATCTCAGTGCATGAGCGCCAAGCGCTCACTCCAGTACACCACAGCTCCCTGGCTCTGGAGCTGGGCGTGACGGTGGCGGGCGAGCCCCAGGGGCACCCGTTCGGCATGGCGTTCACCATTGAGACACCAACAGAGCAACACCATCGGCTTCTCGAAACTGTGGCGGTTGAGGGCGTGCGCGCTGCAGCCGATGACTGCAGTATTTCACCTCCATGGTGCCCAGGCCAGGGGGGTGACAACCGCGGCCATGGGCGATTCCACACCCTTCGGCGCTGCCCCCAGGCTGCCCGCCGCAGACCCGGCCGCCCTGCAACCCCCCTTCACAAACCGCGCAACATCGTGTTACATTC
>REEV01000006.1 GCA_007694915.1 Cyanobium sp. PLM2.Bin73
CACTGGCGTACTGGTTGACGCCATCGAGGTTGAGTTCTGCAGCGCTGACAGGGGCGCTGGGGGCGGCCACTGCGGCCGCGATCAGGCCCACGGTTTTCGGGGCCAGCAGCCGGTGGAAACGAAGGGTCATTGAGGCCCAGGGGAGCGCAAGCCGCCGAATGTACCACTGTAATGAGAGTGATACTCATTCTCTCAAGCTCAAGGGTCCCTGTGGCCAGTCACCTCTTGCGCCGCTCCAGGCTGGGGATCAGGGCGATCGAGGCGATCAGACCCAGCGCCATGATCAGCAGGGCCGGGCCCATGGCCGCCTCCACCCGCTCGTCGCTGGCGTACTGGTACACCCGCACCGCCAGGGTGTCGAAGTTGAACGGACGCAGCGCCAGGGTGAGGGGCAGTTCCTTCACCACATCCACGAACACCAGCAACCCGCCCATCAGCAGCGGGCCCCGCAGCAGGGGCACATGGATGCGCCGCACCACCGCCAGCCAGGCATGGCCGAGGCTGCTGGCCGTTTCATCGATGGCGGGAGGCACCCGTTCCAGCGCGGCGTCCAGCCCCTGTTTGCTCACCGCCATGAAGCGGTCGCTGTAGCCCCACAGCAGCAGCAGCAGCGGACTCAACAGCAGCGGGCCGCCGATGATCAGCAGACCCACGCCCAGCACGCTGCCGGGCACGCCGTAGCCCAGGCCGGCCACGAAGCTGAGCTGGCGGATCAGGGGCTGGGGGCTCCAGCGGCGGATGATCGCCAGCAGCAGGGCGCCGCAGCAGGTGAGCACGGTGGCGCCCAGGGCCAGGGCGAGGCTGCGGCTGGTGAGTTGCACCAGCTCATCGAGGGGTTCGGCCCGCAAGGCCGGCCAGCCCTCGCTGATCCAGAGCGCCGGGATGGCCACGGCCAGCAGCGGCGGCAGGGCCGTCACCAGCTGCGCCAGGGCCGCACGCCAGCCGTGCAGGGGCCAGCTGAAGGCTTGCTGGTTGTCGCTTTCCAGATTCCAGCGCTTGCTGCGCCGGCGCAGCTGCCGCTCCAGGGCGATCAGCACCCCCACGATCGCCAGAGCCACCAGCGACAGCAACGCCGCTCCCTGGGGATCACCGTCCACCTGCCAGCGGTCAAGAATGCCGGCCGAGAGGCTGGGCACACCCAGCAGCCGCACGGCCCCCAGTTCATTCACCACCTCCATCGCACTGAGGGCCACGCCGGCGCCGATGGCGGGCAGGGCGATCGGCAGGGCCACCCGGAAGAAGCTCGCCCAGGGGCCCAGACCGAGGCTGCGACTGGCCTCCACCAGGCGCCGCCCACCGGCCGAGAAGCTCTCGGTGGTGAGCAGAAACACATAGCTGTAGTTGGCCAGGCTGAGCAGCACGATCGCCCAGCCGAGGCCATGGATGCGCAGGCCCCGGTGGCTGCCCCAGTCGATCAGGCTGGCCGCCAGCAGATAGGCCGGGAACGCCATCGGCACCAGCTGGGCGATGCGCAGCAGACGCCGCCCGGGGAAGCGGCACACGGCCGTGAGCCAGCCGATCCCCGTGCCCAGCAGCGCCCCCAGCACCCCCTCGCCGGCCACCAGCAGCAGGGTGCCGCGGATCTGGGCAGGGCCATCAAAGCCCAGCCCCAGGGGGCTGGGCTGGGCGGCGAAGAGGGCGTCCCAGAACAGGGCCAGCAGGGGCAGCAGGGCCAGCAGACCGATGCCGAGGCCGACGGCGGCGAGCCCCGGGCGGCCATCAACGATCGCCCGTGACGCTCCTGGGGGGTGCGGTGCAGCAGGCGCCGTTGAGTCCACTGCCGTTGGGGTTGGGCCTGCGATCTACTTCCAGCCCGCCTGTTGCATCAGCTGCACGGCTTCGCGGTTGCGCTGCCCAAGCTGCTGAATGGTCACCGGAGAGGCCGTGAACGTGCCGAAGTTGCGCAGGGTGGGGTTGTTGCCCCATCCCTTCACAGGGTATTCGTTGTTCGCTGCGGCATAGCCCTCGCCTGCCGTGGGGGAGGAGAGAAACTCCAGCAGTCTGCGGGCCCCTTCTGGATTGCCGGAGCTGCGGGTCACACCGCCGCCGGTGACATTCACGTGGGTGGGATTCACCCACACCACCCGCACCTTGCGGGCATTGGCCTTGTCGGTGGCGTTGTCGGAGGTGAGCAGGCGGGCGAGGTAGTAGGTGTTGGCCACGGTGGCGCCGCACTCACCCTGGCCCACCGCCCGCACCATGGTGGTGTCGGAGGTGAAGAAGGGCTGCTTGACGTTGGCCACCATGCCCTTCAGCCAGCGCTCGGTGGTGGCTTTTCCCGCCCGTTGCAGCACATCGGCGGTGAGGGATTGGCTGTAGACGCTGGAGCGGTCGCGCATGCAGAGCTTGCCGCTGAGCTCTTTGCGGGTGAGATCGCCGTAGGTGCGGATCAGGTTGGGATTCACCTGGGCGGGATTCACCATCACCGGCCGCGCCCGGCGGGTAAGAGCGAACCAGTGGCCGTTGGGGTCGCGCAGATTGGCGGGCACGTCTCTGTTGAGGGCGGCCGAGTTGATCGGGCGGAACAGATTCATCTCCTGCGCCCGGATCAGACGCGCGGCATCCACCGTCACCAGCACATCGGCGGGACTGTTGGCACCCTCGCGGCGCAGACGCTCGATCATCTCATCGTCCTTTCCTTCGATGAGGTTCACGCGGATCCCCGTCTGGCGGGTGAACTGGGCGTAGAGCTCCTTGTCGGTGTT
>REEV01000084.1 GCA_007694915.1 Cyanobium sp. PLM2.Bin73
TCCCAGCTGCCGGCGATGGCGCTGACGGCCGCCCACTCCACCATCCGGTAGCGGGCCGAAGCCACCACTGGCGTGTCGGTGCCCTGCCGCAACCAGGCTTTGACCGCCCTCAGTGCGTTCGCGGCCAGGGAACGCCGCAAAAGGTGATCCATCACCACCGCCCGGTCGTCTGGTGTCAGTCGCCAGTCGCCGCGGCCGAGGCTGAAACGGTGGTCGCTGCTGACAATCCGCCAGCGTTCTCCCTTCAGCGTCTGTAAGAGATCCAGCGACAGGGCATCCAGGTCGAGGGAGATCGCAAAACCACATTCGCGCATGGCCAGGCCCTGGAGCGCTACATCCGGACGGTCCTCCCGGGCGATACCCGTACCGAGTCGAACCCCCCCCAGCCAAACTTCAAGTTCAACCTGATGGCCGGCTTTGGCCGATTGACACCAGCCCCGCAGCATTGCCTGCTGATCAAGGCCATCCAACCGGCCCACCAACCTGGGAAAGCTGATGCTGCAACTGTCCGATGCCTTGGCCATGGTGGAGAGATAGCTGATCAGAGGAGCCTTGAGCACGGCAGGGTTCGCAGAGTGCCGCAGCGAATCCCGAAACACCCACAGGCAAGGGTTGAACCAATCAATGGGCTCGAGATAGCGGAAGCGGGCATTGCGCTCACAGTTGCGCAGGTAATCAAGCAGGGGGTGGGTGTGGCCTCGTGCGGCGACCTTGTCAAGCTGCCGTCGCTGTTTCAGATAGTGCTGGTTGTCAAAGCAAGGGTGTGGACTGATCAGGATCTGGTATTGGGGATCCAGACTGGCAAACCTGGTTAGCAGGGATTCCCCCCCCTGGGGGTGCTGATGCCAGTGTTGAAGTTGATGGTCAACGTGATCGCTCAGAAAGAGCAGGCCATCGGGCTCTCTCCCGGTTGAGGCTAGGTCAAGGTGGCGCAGTAATGAGGGAATGACCTGACCGTTGGCGTACTCCCCACGACCGAAACTTTCCTGGGGTTGATCACTTGGGACGCCCTCCAGTAGGGGGCAAAACACAGTGCTTCTACTGGTAGGGTCATCCAAAATCTCCAGGATGCGGATCAGACGCGCCTTGGTCTGGATACGGTAGTGTTTGCACTTGCTATTGGATTCGTTCTGTTCCGTCGCAATCCAAATCCAGCCTCCACGAGAGATGGTCCGCAAGCCTTTGATAAGTTGTTGGCCTGAAAGATTGCTAAGTAGATAACGCTTGCAGATCTGATCGGCGATTTCAGAGATGCTGTCAGCTGGTCCATTACCTTGGCATGCCGATAGTCTCTGTCGGCTTGTATAGGGGTTGGTTGCTCTGATGAGCGCTCTGATTCTTCGCCGAATTGGCATGGGATGCTGCCGGTTAAAAGCGTTGATAATCAGTTGTTTTCTGTATGGCTTTGCGCATTTCCGCCTGCGGCTTTGTCTTGAGCAGTTAAGAATTTCAGTGGTTTTGCGTGCTGTTTCATCAGCCGCTGAACATCTGCAGCATTGTAACTGCTGCGGGTGAGCGGGGAGCTCACCACCTGCAGGAAGCCCAGATCCTGCTCGCCATGCAGGCGGTAGCCCTCGAACTGCTCGGGAGTCACAAAACGGTCCACCGGCAGGTGTTTGGGCCCCGGTGAGAGGTATTGCCCGATGGTCACGATGTCAACGGCATGGCGCCGCAGGTCGGCCATCACGGCGTGCACCTCGCTGTCGGTTTCGCCCAGTCCCACCATCAGGCCGGATTTGGTGTAAGTGCGCGGCCAGCCGTCGCTCACCCGCTGCAGGAGCTCGAGGGAGCGCTCATAGATCGCCTGGGGACGGGCTCGCCTGTAGAGCCTGGGCACCGTTTCGATGTTGTGGTTGAGCACATGGGGAGCTGCCTCCATCACGGCGGCCAGGGCGTCCCAGTTGCCGCAGAAGTCGGGGATCAACAGCTCGATGGTGGTGTGGGGTGAGCGCCGTCGCACCTCCTCAATGCAGGCCACGAACTGGCTGGCGCCGCCGTCGTCCAGATCGTCGCGGTTCACGGCGGTGATCACCACGTGGCGCAGGCCCAGGCGCTGCACGGCTTCCCCCAGCCGCTGGGGCTCGGTGGGGTCCAGGGCGCGCACGCTCCGGTCGAAGTCGATGTCGCAGTAGGGGCAGGCCCGGGTGCAGCCGGGCCCCATGATCAGGAAGGTGGCGGTGCCGCCGGCGAAGCACTCGCCGATGTTCGGGCAGCTGGCCTCCTGGCACACCGTGTTCAGCTTCAGGTCCACCAGCAGGTCGGCCACCGCGCCGATGCGCTCGCGCTGGGGGGCCTTCACACGCAGCCAGTCGGGTTTCAGCACGGCAACGGGGGCCCGCGGCGGGCCGGCAGGAGAGCACCCGCCCACTCTAGAAATCTCTTGATTCTCTGGCCGGTTGGCCATCCCCTAGAGTCTCACCATCGGGATGTAGCGCAGCTTGGTAGCGCACTTCGTTCGGGACGAAGGGGCCGCAGGTTCGAATCCTGTCATCCCGACTTTTAAGTAAGTTCGGCGCCGGGATATCCCCGTGGCGTCACCACCCAGCCCTCGCTGCTCGTGCTGGTGCTGTTGCCCACCAGCACCAGGGTGAGCATGTCCACCTGATCGATCGGCAGGGCCTCCAGCCGGTGCACGCTCACCTGCTCGGCCTCGCGCCCCAGCTGCCGCGCCAGCACCACGGGTGTGCTTCCGGGTCGTCCCTCCAGCAGCAGCTCCCGGGCCCGCTCGAGTTGCCAGTCCCGCCCCTTGGAGCGGGGGTTGTAGAGGGCCACCACGAAATCCCCGGCCGCCGCCGCCCGCAGCCGTTGCTCGATCACGGCCCAGGGGGTGAGCCGGTCGCTGAGGCTGATGGTGCAGAAGTCGTGCATCAGCGGAGCGCCCACCCGGGCGGCGGCCAGCTGCAGGGCGGAGATGCCGGGGTGCACCGTGAAGCCGGGCCGGCCATCGGCGGGTTGCTGCAGCCATAGCTCCAGGGCCAGGCCGGCCATGGCGTAGATGCCGCTGTCACCGGAGGACACCAGGGCCACGCGCAGCCCCTGGCTGGCCAGCTCCAGGGCCAGCGCGCAGCGCTCCCGCTCCTCGGTGAGGCGGCCGTCGCAGCGCAGCTGGTCGGCCCGGCGCAGCGGCTCCAGCAGATCCAGGTAGAGCCCGTAGCCCACCCACACCGTGGCCTCGGCGAGGGCTCTGCGGGCGTCGGGGGTGAGCAGATCCAGCCGCCCCGGGCCACTGCCCACCAGGTGCAGGCGGCCACGCCCAGGAGCCCATTGCTCCCTGGCCTGGGCCACCGCCAGGGTGGCGGCTCCCCGTTCGCCCCCGGCCCCATGGAGCACCTGTTTGGCGGCCAGCAGCCGTGCCCCCGGGCCTGCCGCCAGCAGCGCGGCGGCCTCGGCCACGCTGGCCGTGCCCATCTCGGCGGCCACCACCGCCGAGGGGGTGGGTACCGTCACGGCGTTCAGCTCGGCCGCTGAAAACCAGCGCAGCGGCCAGTGGCGCCGCCGGGAGAGCTCCAGCAGGGCAGGCTCGTCGGCCTTGCGGTCGATGCTGGCCAGCCCGGCCACGGCCTCGGGGGCCAGCCCCAGCCGCTGCAGGCCTCCGTCCACCAGCCGCTCCAGCAGCCCCAGGCTGGTGTGGCGCTCACAGCCCAGCCCCAGCCACAGCCCGGGGGGATGCCAGCGGCAGCCGGCCCCGGCGTGGATGGTGATCCGCAGATCCGCGGCCCCCTCCTCAGGCCCATCGCCGCTGCTACCCCGGTCCAACCCGGCGGCGGCCTGCAGCTGCTGCCAGCGCCGGCTGCCGGCGCTCTGACTCACCACCACTGGCTCTGCCTCTGCGGGCGCCGCCGCCGCCGGGTCCGCCTCGGAGCGGGCGGCCCGCTTCATCAGCGCTGTCCAGTCGCCGCCGGGACTGCGCCGCCAGCCCCAGGCCCGGCCGAAGCTGTCCAGCGCCAGCCGCTGCTGGCCGCTGCTGCTGCCGGTGCTCACCACCTCGGCTCCCAGCACGGCGGCCACCTGCTGGCTGAGTGCTTCAGCCCCGGCCTGGTGGCCTCCCAGCAGGGGGATCACAAAGCGGCCCCGGGGATCGAGCACCACCACGGCCGGATCCTGCTGTTTGCCGCCCAGCAGCGGGGCCACCAGCCGCACCACCAGCCCGCAGGCCCCCACCACCACAAACCCGCGGGCGTCATCCCAGTGCTCCCGCAGGCAAGCCGGCAGGGCGGGATCACCGCTCAATAGCGGCGCAGTGCTCAGCAGCCCCGCCTGCCGCAGCGGCTGCAGCAGGGCCGCCCCGCCGGCACTGAAGCTCAGCCCCCAGACGCCGCCACTGGCGCTCATGCCCCCAGCTCCGGCTTGTCCGGCTGCTCCGCCTCCGGCTCGCTTGCCGGTGGGGGAGCTGCCGGAGCCGGTGGAGGGGCAGAGGCCTGGGGTGAGAGCGCCTCCTCAGGCTGCTCCTGCTCTGGCTTGTCCGGCGGCTCCTGTTCCGGCTCCTGCTCTGGCTCCGGTTCGGGCGCTGCCTCGGGCTCCTCAGCACTGGCGGGCTCTGGAGCTGGGGCCGGCGCCATGCCCAGCAGCTGGGCCAGCTCCTGCTCGCTCAGCGCTCCCCCCTGCCAGCGGGGCCGGGCAGTGCCAGCCTCCACGATCACCTCCCTCACCACGGCGTTGAAGGGCGGATTGAGGGGTTCGCCGCGCTCATCCACCAGTTCCATCAGCAGGCTGTTGCTGCCGTTGCGCCAGCCCTTGAGCCACAGCGGCGCGTTCTGGTCCACCAGAAAACTGTCGCCATTGATCGTCACCCGCAGCCGCCAACGGGCATCCCCCTCCCGCAGCCCCTGCAGCGGAGCGTCCAGCAGCAACCAGTCGAGCAGCAGCGGCTCGGCGGCTGTCAGCTCCGCCGGACTGGCCACGATCAGCTGGGGGCTGCCGGGGGCCGGCAGGGCCAGGGGGTTGCGGGCCACCCGGTGCAGCCGGATCTGGGCCGAAGCCCCCGGGCCCTTCACCACCTCCCCCCAGGGCCGGACAACCGTGGCGGTGATGCGGTGGCTCCCCGGGGGCAGGGGGTCCATCGGCACGCCCAGCTCGAAACGCTCGCCAGGGCCGGTCTCGGCCGTGAGGCGCCGGGGCGGTCCGTCGTCCACCTGCAGGGCCAGATGGGCCCCCAGGCCCAGAGCACCGGCATCGGTGAGGGGCCAGTCGCTGCCGCTGAGGCGCAGGGTCCAGGGTCCGCTCGGGAGCAGGCTGCCGTCCTGGGGGGCGGTGATCGCCAGCTGCGGCCGGCGCTGATCGAGGGCCTGCCGCAGCTGCTGCACTGCCGGCGGTGGGGCCACCTCCTGCAGCCGCCCGGCCGGCCCACTCGTTTCCAGCGGTCGGAGGCCAGGGGCGCCGCGGTCGCGGCCGAGGCGGGAGCAGCCGGCAGTCGCCAGCAGCGCCAGCACCAGGACTCCGCTGAGCAGGGCCCGCAGCATCCGGGGCCACTGTCCGCCGGCGCCGCCGGCCACCACCACCCTCACCGGCCCCGTTCCCATGGATCAGGAGGCATTCTGCTGGCGCGGCCGGCCGGGCTCCAGGCGGCCGGATGGCGGCCGGCCGGCCCGCGAGTTGCAGTAAAGATGTGATTTGCATGGCGAGAATGAAGGCTAGTCGATATAGCTCACGCTCGCCGAGCGGCCTGTTCTGCACTGGAGATCGGGGGTATTGAACCTTTGTTACTGAGCCCCAAAGCCCCTTGAATGTGGCCCTTATGCTGCGCCAAGCGGTCCCCTATCTGGGGTCTGGCCCCAGCCTCCACGGTGGTTTTGGCAGTTCATTGCTCTTGGCGATTTCTCGCTTTCGGCGATTTCCTGCTGATGCCGCTGCGGCTGGAGCCCATGGATGCTCCGGCTCGTCCGGTCTGTCCATGGGGCCCGATGGCGTTGCCTCTGTCCCTGGTTTCCAGTTCCTGGTGCCCAGCGGATGAGGCCTCGCTCCCCAGGGGTGGGGACCCCCACCTCGACTCTGTCCCTCGAGGAATCACTCGATGACCATCAGCCCACCAGAGCGTGGGAAAAAGGCTGAGGCCATGGTCGACCGGAACCGCGTTCCGGCCACGTTCGAGCTTTTCGAAAAGCCCGGGCATTTCGACCGCAGCCTGGCCAAAGGTCCCAAAACCACCACCTGGATTTGGAACCTCCACGCCAACGCTCACGACTTCGACAGCCACACGAGTGACCTCGAAGAGGTTTCTCGCAAGATCTTCTCGGCTCACTTCGGCCACCTGGCCGTCATCTTCATCTGGCTGAGCGGCGCCTTTTATCACGGTGCCCGCTTCTCCAACTACACCGGCTGGCTGGCTGACCCCCTGCACGTCAAGCCATCAGCCCAGGTGGTCTGGCCGATCTTCGGCCAGGAAATCCTCAATGGTGATGTGGGTGCCGGGTTCAACGGCATTCAGATCACCTCCGGACTCTTCCATGTCTGGAGGGCCTGGGGCTTCACCAATGAGTTCCAGCTCCTCTGCACCGCCATCGGTGCCCTGGTGATGGCCGGCCTGATGCTCAACGCCGGCGTCTTCCACTACCACCGGGCCGCCCCGAAGCTGGAGTGGTTCCAGAACGTTGAGTCCATGCTCAACCACCACCTGGCTGGTCTGCTGGGTCTGGGCTCCCTGTCCTGGACGGGACACCTGCTGCACGTGTCCCTGCCCACCACGGCCCTGATGGATGCCATCGATGCCGGTGAGCCCCTGTCCATCAACGGACAGACCATCGCCACCTATGGCGATATCCCGCTCCCCCACGAGTTCATCAACCAGGACGTTCTCTCCCAGATCTATCCCGGTTTTGGCGCTGGTATCTCAGCTTTCTTCACCGGCAACTGGGCGGCCTACAGCGATTTCCTCACCTTCAAGGGCGGCCTCAACCCCGTCACCGGAAGCCTGTGGATGACCGACATCGCTCACCACCATCTGGCGATTGCGGTGCTGTTCATCGTGGCCGGTCACATGTACCGGACCAACTGGGGCATCGGTCACAGCCTCAAGGAGATCCTGGAAGGCCAGAAGGGCGATCCCCTGCTGTTCCCAGCTCCCAATGGGCACGACGGCCTGTTCGAGTTCATGACCACCAGCTGGCATGCCCAGCTCGGTGTGAACCTGGCGCTGTTCGGTTCGCTCACCATCATCGTGGCGCATCACATGTATGCGATGCCGCCCTATCCCTACATCGGGATCGACTACCCCACTCAGTTGTCGCTGTTCACCCACCACATGTGGATCGGCGGCTTCCTCGTGGTCGGCGCTGGTGCCCACTCGGCCATCGCCATGGTGCGCGACTACGACCCTGCCAAGCACATCGACAATGTGCTCGACCGGGTGCTCAAGGCCCGTGATGCCCTGATCAGCCACCTCAACTGGGTGTGCATCTTCCTGGGCTTCCACAGCTTCGGCCTCTACATCCACAACGACACCATGCGTGCCCTGGGTCGTCCCCAGGACATGTTCAGCGACTCCGCCATTGCCCTGAAGCCCATCTTCGCGCAGTGGATTCAGGGTCTCCACGCCGCTGCCGCCGGCACCACCGCTCCCAATGCCCTCGCGGGTGTGAGCGAGGTGTTCAACGGTTCGGTTGTGGCTGTGGGCGGCAAAGTGGCGGCTGGCCCCATTCCCCTGGGCACGGCGGACTTCATGGTCCACCACATCCACGCCTTCACGATCCACGTCACCGTGCTGATCCTGCTGAAGGGTGTGCTCTATGCCCGCAGCTCCCGCCTGGTTCCCGACAAGGCGAACCTGGGCTTCCGCTTCCCCTGCGACGGCCCCGGCCGTGGCGGTACCTGCCAGGTTTCAGCCTGGGACCACGTGTTCCTGGGTCTGTTCTGGATGTACAACTCCCTGTCGATCGTGATCTTCCACTTCTCCTGGAAGATGCAGAGCGACGTGTGGGGCACCGTCAACGCAGATGGCAGCGTCCAGCACATCACCAATGGCAACTTCGCTCAGAGCGCCATCACCATCAATGGCTGGCTGCGTGACTTCCTGTGGGCCCAGGCCGCACAGGTGATCAACAGCTACGGCTCCAGCTCCAGTGCCTACGGCCTGATGTTCCTGGGTGCCCACTTCATCTGGGCCTTCAGCCTGATGTTCCTGTTCAGCGGCCGCGGCTACTGGCAGGAGCTGATTGAGTCCATCGTCTGGGCTCACAACAAGCTGAAGGTGGCGCCGGCCATCCAGCCCCGTGCGCTCTCCATCACCCAGGGCCGTGCCGTGGGTGTCGCCCATTACCTTCTGGGCGGCATCGCGACCACCTGGGCCTTCTTCCTGGCCCGCATGATTGCGGTCGGCTGACCTTTCTGACCTTTCCCAATGGCAACGAAATTTCCTTCGTTCAGCCAGGGTCTGGCGCAGGACCCGACAACCCGCCGTATTTGGTACGGGATTGCCACGGCTCACGACTTCGAGAGCCACGACGGCATGACCGAGGAGCGGCTTTACCAGAAGCTGTTCTCCACCCACTTCGGACACCTGGCCGTTATCGGCCTCTGGGTTTCGGGCAACCTGTTCCATATCGCCTGGCAGGGCAACTTTGAACAGTGGGTCGCCGATCCGCTGAATGTCCGTCCCATCGCTCACGCGATCTGGGATCCCCACTTCGGTGAAGGGGCCATCAGCGCCTTCACCCAGGCCGGTGCCTCCTCTCCGGTGAACGTGGCCTACTCAGGCCTCTACCACTGGTGGTACACGATCGGCATGACCACCAATGCCGAGCTGTACCAGGGCGCCATCTTCATGATGATCCTGTCGGCGTGGGCCCTCTTCGCCGGCTGGCTCCATCTCCAGCCCAAGTTCCGGCCTTCCCTGGCCTGGTTTAAGAACGCTGAATCCCGTCTCAACCACCACCTGGCGGTCCTGTTCGGCTTCAGCTCCATCGCCTGGACCGGTCACCTGGTCCACGTGGCCATCCCCGAGTCCCGCGGCCAGCACGTGGGTTGGGACAACTTCCTCTCGGTGTCACCGCACCCTGCAGGTCTCGGTCCCTTCTTCACCGGCAACTGGGGCGTCTATGCCCAGAACCCCGATACTCCGTATCAGCTGTTCGGCACCGCCGAAGGTTCCGGCACCGCCATCCTCACCTTCCTGGGTGGCTTCCACCCGCAAACGGAAGCCCTCTGGCTCACTGACATCGCCCATCACCACCTGGCGATCGGCGTGATCTTCGTGATCGCGGGCCACATGTACCGCACCAATTTCGGTATCGGCCACTCGATTCGCGAGATCCTCGAGGCCCACAATCCTCCCAAGGGAACCCCCTTCGGCGGTGCCCTCGGAGCTGGACACAGGGGTCTCTACGACACCGTCAACAACTCGCTGCACTTCCAACTCGGCCTGGCCCTGGCCAGCCTTGGTGTGGCCACGAGCCTGGTGGCGCAGCACATGTATGCGCTGCCGTCCTACGCCTTCATCGCCAGGGACTACACCACCCAGGCCGCCCTCTACACCCACCACCAGTACATCGCCATCTTCCTGATGTGCGGTGCCTTCGCTCACGGTGCGATCTTCTTCATCCGTGACTACGACCCCGAGGCCAACAAGAACAACGTTCTGGCCCGGATGCTCGAGCACAAGGAAGCGATCATCAGCCACCTGAGCTGGGTGTCCCTGTTCCTCGGTTTCCACACCCTGGGCCTCTACGTCCACAACGATGTGGTCGTGGCCTTCGGTACCCCCGAGAAGCAGATCCTGATCGAACCTGTGTTCGCCCAGTTCGTGCAGGCCTCCTCAGGCAAGGCCCTCTACGGCATGGATGTGCTGCTCTCCAACCCCGAGAGCATCGCCTCCACCGCTTGGCCCAACTACGGCGCCGTCTGGCTGCCCGGTTGGCTGGAGAGCCTCAACTCGGGCACCAACTCCCTGTTCCTCCAGATCGGTCCTGGTGACTTCCTGGTGCACCACGCCATCGCGCTTGGTCTCCACACCACCACCCTGATCCTGGTGAAGGGTGCCCTGGATGCCCGCGGTTCGAAGCTGATGCCCGACAAGAAGGACTTCGGCTACTCGTTCCCCTGCGACGGCCCCGGCCGTGGCGGCACCTGCGACATCAGCGCCTGGGACGCCTTCTACCTGGCCGTCTTCTGGGCCCTGAACACCGTGGGTTGGGTCACCTTCTACTGGCACTGGAAGCACCTGGCCATCTGGCAGGGCAACGTGGCCCAGTTCAACGAATCCAGCACCTACCTCATGGGCTGGTTCCGCGACTACCTGTGGCTCAACAGCTCCCAGCTGATCAACGGCTACAACCCGGCCGGCACCAACAACCTTGCTGTCTGGGCCTGGATGTTCCTGTTCGGTCACCTGGTGTGGGCCACCGGCTTCATGTTCCTGATCTCCTGGCGGGGCTACTGGCAGGAACTGATCGAGACCATCGTCTGGGCTCACCAGCGCACTCCGCTCGCCAACCTGGTGGGCTGGCGCGACAAGCCCGTGGCTCTCTCGATCGTTCAGGCCCGTGTGGTGGGTCTGGCTCACTTCACCGTGGGCTACTTCCTCACCTACGCCGCCTTCCTGATCGCCTCAACAGCTGGCAAGTTCGGCTGATCTTCAGCCAGCTCCTGCCCCCACTCGAGGGACATACCACCCCGGCTCCGGCCGGGGTTTTTTCATGGCTGGCGCCAGGATGCAGTCAGCGCCGGAGCCACCAGCGCCAACGCCAACGCCAGTCCCGGCGTCTGATCATTCACTCGTGCTGGCTTTGGCTGGCTTCCAGGTAGTTGCTGCGCACGTAGGCCCAGTCTTCACAACGCAGTTCATCACCGCCGGTGACGGCCCGTTCACCGTGCTGGCACTCCACCATCGCCTGATGGCCCTGGCGCATCAGTTCCTCGTTGAGCCTGGCGTTGCAGCCGCCGAGGGCCATCCCGAGCGGCAGCAGGCTGGCCACCAGGGCCCGTGCCCGCGGCTGTGCTCTGCGCTGCTGCGCCGGGGTTTGCCGTGGGCCCTTGGTGTTTCGGCTGGGCTGACGCCGGGGCGGGGAAGGCTGTGACATCTGCATGAAAAAAGCCCCGCGGAGCGGGGCTGGTGATGGTTGCGAGAAAAATCGTTGCGGGTGGAATGGACAGACAGGCCGCTGAAGACCTCCTGGTGGAGCTTCCCCGTTCAGCCGGCGCTCCACACACCGCCCAGGTGGGCCAGGGGGCTGTTGAGGGCAATGCTGGCCAGGAACCAGGCAAAGGCGGCGCCGCCGCAGCCTCCAAGCCAGAAGCCGCTGGCGAACTCAGCCCAGCCGGCCTTGGTGAACAGGTCGGCGGGAGGGTTGTCGATGGTGGCATCGGCCGGCTGCACGTTGGGGCCGCTCCCGGCCGTGCCGTAGATCGACAGACAGACGGTGAGGATCGACACCAGCCCGATCGCCCCCAGCAGGCCAGCGGTGGCGGCGTAGTCGGTCATGCGCAGGGGGCCGGTGAAGGCGAAGGGCCCGTAGAGGAGGTAGCCATGGGCCATGCCCACCTCCAGGCCCCGGCGGTTGGGAGACAGGGAGGGGCGGTAGGCGGGCAGGGCGTTCAGGAACGCCTTGCTGAAGTAGCTGCTGTTGACGGGGGTGGCCAGATTGCCGACGCAGGGGTCGGCCACGGGGGTCACGGTCATGGGGTGGTGGAAGAGGGCTGGACGGAGCAGGGGGACGGGAGGCGCGGCCTCACTCGGTGGCTTCGATCACGTTGAACAGCAGGGCCATGGCTACCGCTGCGCCGAGGATGCCCACGAGCGGAACCAGCACGGACGGCATCCAGGCGGCAGCAAAATCTCCAGACATGACAGGGGCCGATACTTACCATCGGCACTGTAAAGATCGCCGCTGGAGCCGCCTTTCGGGCGCCCCGGTGGCGACATAAAAGTTCAATCCATGGGTCCGTCGATCGTTGCCGGGGCCGCCGCCCTGCTGCTGGTGCTCACCTGGAGTCTGCGGCGCCGCACACCACCCGCGCTGCTGCGCAGCACCGATGCCAGTGCCATCGCCGCCCTCAACCGGGCCCAGATCGCCCTGTCGCGCCAGGATTCAGGCCCCAGCGACGCAGGGCCTGCCGGCGCTGGGGCCGCTTCGGTGGACGCTCCGGCCTCGACGGCCGCTGGGGCGGGCGAGGGTTCCATCCCGCCCCGCGCCGACGTCCGCCAGCGCGCCCAGCTCAAGGCCCGCCTGGAGCGGCAGCTGCGCGGGGATGGGAAGCAGCGCCTGCAGGCCATGGGTATCGCACGGCGCTGGGGTCAGCCGGATGCCCTGCCAGTGCTGCGCCGCGGCCTGCGCGATGTGGATCCCCGCGTGGTGGAGGAGGCGGCCCGGGGCCTGGAGCGCTTCCGCTGCTGCCCCCGGGCGGCCGCCACTGCGGGCCCTCAGCCGCCGCTGCCCCGCAACGTCTCGCGCACCCGGTAGATCGGTCGGCCCTGGCTTTCGTGATAGGTGCGCATCTGCAGCTCCGCCAGCAGGCCGAAGCAGAACAGCTGCACACCGGTGAGGAAGCTGATCAGGGCCATCAGCAGCAGGGGCCGATCCCCCAGGTCGGTGCCCAGGATCAACTTCTCACCCACCAGCCAGAGGCTGATCATCAGCCCCGCGCCCATCGCCGCCAGGCCACCCCCGCCGAACACGTGCATCGGGCGAGTGAGGAAGCGTTTCATGAACCACACCGTGAGCAGGTCCATCAGCACCCGGTAGGTGCGGTCGATGCCGTAGTTGCTGTGGCCGAAGCGGCGGGGCTGGTGGTTCACCTGCACCTCGGCGATCCGGGCGCCCTCGATCGCCGCCAGGGCGGGCAGGAAGCGATGCAGCTCGCCGTAGAGGTTGAGATCGGCGACCACCTCGCGCCGGTAGGCCTTCAGCGAACAGCCGTAGTCGTGCAGGCGCAGGCCGGTGACGCGCCCGATCAGGCGGTTGGCGAGTCTGCTGGGCAGCAGGCGGCTGAGAGCCGCGTCCTGGCGCCGGTGGCGCCAGCCGCTCACCAGGTCGTAGCCCTGCTCGAGGCGTTGCAGCAGCAGGGGGATGTCGCGGGGGTCGTTCTGCAGATCGCCGTCGAGGGTCACGATCACCTCCCCCCGGCTGGTGTCGAAGCCGGCGGCCATGGCGGCCGTCTGGCCGTAGTTGCGGCGCAGCAGCACCGCCACCAGCTCGGGCACCTCGCTCTGCAGCTGCCGCAGCACCTCCGCCGTGCCATCCCCCGAACCGTCATCCACCAGCACCAGCTCGAAGCCCAGTCCCAGCGGACGCAGGGCATCGAGCAGGTCCTGCACCAGCAGCGGCAGGGTCTGTTCTTCGTTGTAGAGCGGCACCACCACGGAGAGATCCACAGCGCTCCTGCCGTTTGGGGGGAACCTACGCGGGCAGGGGGCTGCCGTCGTGGCAGCGCATCACCCGCCCGGCGCCGCGCAGCTCGCGGCGGTAGTGCTGGGCCACCGGGTGGGCGTTGCTGGGGCCGAGGTCGTCGATGCCGAGGCCGTTGCGGCCATGCTCGCGGCCCGAGCTGTGCAGGTAGCGGCCTTCGCCCAGGTGCAGTCCCACGTGGGTGCAGCGCCGCGGGCTGCCGAAGAAGATCAGATCACCCGGCTGCAGCAGCTGGACCTGGCCGGGCCGCACGGCCACCGGCTGGCAGAAGCGCTCCTGCAGGTAGGCGTCCCGGGGCAGCCAGATGCCCACGCTGGCGAAGGCGGCCTGCACCACGCCGGAGCAGTCGAAGTCGGGGCCGACGGTGCCACCCCACAGATAGGTGTTGGGGCGCTCCGCCGCCTCCAGGGCCCAGTCGAGCACCTGGCTGAGGAGCGGTTGGATGGCGGCGCGCTGCATCAGTCGCGGCCGGGGCCGGCTGGCGGCCACGGCGATCCCGAGCAGGGCTTCGGGGTTCACCCAGCCTGGGTAGCCATCCTCCAGCAGCCGCACCCGCAGCCGTTGCCCCGCAGCGTTGGTGGCGGCTGCCGGGCCAAGCACCTGCAGCCGCCGACCGGCGCCGGCCTGGGTGGCCAGGCCCTCGCCCCTGGGCCAGGCATGGAGATCGAGGGCGGCCTGCAGTTCCCAGATGCTGCCGGGCCGCAGCAGCTCCCGTGCCACCGGCGTTCCTGCCTCTGGCGCGCTGCCGCCTGGCATGCCGGGGCCGGGGGTGGCTCCGTCTGACGGGAGGGGCAGGGAGGGCATGCCTAATCTCGCCGCAATTGTTGCCGGAAGTGATGGCGTTCTACAGCCCCAGTCCGGCCATGGAGCAGACCCTGGCGGATCTGGTGCGGGCGCTGGAACTGCAGGGCCGCACCGGTCTGGGCCAGAGGCTCTCGATCACTTGGGTGCGCTACCCGAGCTCCCCGCGGCTGTCCGGAGCGGCCGCAGGTACGGGAGCGAGCTGGGCGGGCAGCCGTCAGCGCTACCCGGCCAGCGTGGTGAAGCTGGTGTATCTGATCGCCGCCGAGGCCTGGCTGCAGGACGATCTGCTGGTGGACGAGCCCGAGCTGCGCCGCGCCCTGGCGGCGATGATTCAGGACTCCAGCAACGACGCCACCGGCCTGGTGGTGGATCTGCTCAGCGGCACCACCAGCGGTCCGGCGCTGCCGGCGGCGGTGATGGTCGGCTGGATCGAGCAGCGCCAGCTGGTGAACCGCTGGCTGGCCGGCCTGGGCTGGCCTGAACTGGAGGGCGTGAACGCCTGCCAGAAGACCTGGGGCGACGGGCCCTTCGGCCGCGAGCTCGAGTTCTACGGCGCCAGCCTGGAGAACCGTAACCGCCTCAGCAGTGAGGCCACGGCCCGGATACTGGAGGCCGTGATGGCCTCGGCGCTGGTGTCGCCGCCGGCCTGCGGGCGGATGCAGGCCCTGCTGGCCCGCAGTCTTGATCCCGGCCTGCGGGCGGCCGATCCGGAAAACCAGGTGGATGGGTTTCTCGGCGAGGGCCTGCCGCCGGGATCCCTGCTGTGGAGCAAGGCCGGCTGGATGAGCCAGGCACGCCACGATGCCGCCTACGTGGAGGCGGAGGATCACGACCCCTTCCTGCTGGTGGTGTTCAGCGAGGGTGAGGCCTGTGCGGCCGACAGCACCCTGCTGCCCGAGATCGCCCGCAGGCTGAGTGCCGCCTGCAGGGTTGGGTGAGGTCCCTTGGGTGGGATCCCCTGGATGAGGAACAACGGAGAGGGAGGGATTCGAACCCTCGACAGAAGTTGCCTCCTGTAACTCCTTAGCAGGGAGCCGCTTTCAACCGCTCAGCCACCTCTCCAGCGGCCCGATGAGCTTATCAGCGCGCCGCCGGGCCACCGCTGCCGCCCAGCCGGGGCAGCCGGTGCTTGAAGCCACAGAGGATCTCCCAGGGGATGGTGCCGCAGCGGTTGCTCCACTCCTGGGGGGTGATCTCCTCGCCGCCCTCGCCGCCCAGCAGGGTGACCACCGCTCCCACCTCCAGGGCCGGACAGTCGGTGGCATCCACGATCAGTTGGTCCATCGTGATCGCCCCCACCTGGGGTAGCCGCTGGCCGCGGAACAGCACCTCGAGCTGGTTAGAAAGGGCACGGGGCACACCATCGGCGTAGCCGATCGCCAGCACCGCCAGCCGGCTGGGCCTCTGGGTGCGGAAGCGGTGGCCGTAGCTCACCCCCACCCCCGCCGCCAGCTCACGGATGAGGGTGACGCGGGCCCGCAGGGCCATGGCCGGCTCCAGTGCCACCACCCCACCCAGGTGGGCCGCCGGCGGGTGCCCGTAGAGGGCCAGCCCCACCCGCGCCAGGTCGTAGTGCAGGCCGGGGTTGCTGAGGGCGCCGGCGGAGTTGGCCAGGTGGCGGCAGCCCGGATCGAGGCCCTGCTGCCGCAGGCTGGCGAGCACGGCCTCGAAGCGCTGCTGCTGCTTCCGGGTGAGCCCGCCGTCCTCCCCCGGGGGCAGATCGGCACTGGCCAGGTGGGAGTACACGCCCGCCAGGCGCACCGCGTCGAGCTCCGCGATCGCCGCCACCAGCCGGGGGCCCTGCTCCCAGTCCACCCCCAGCCGTGCCATGCCGGTGTCCAGCTTCAGCTGCAGCGCCATCGGCCGGCCCTGGCCGCTGGCCAGGCTCTGGCAGAGCAGGGCTTCCTGCAGCCTGCTGATGGTGGGCATCAGCCGCCAGTGCAGGCAGGAGCGCAGGTCCTGCTCATGGCTCAACCCGCCGAGCACCAGCACCGGAGCCTCAATGCCGGACCGGCGCAGCTCGATGCCCTCCGCCAGTGTGGCCACCCCCAGGCTGGCGGCGCCGCCGGCCAGCGCCGCGCGGGCCACGGTGAGGGCCCCGTGGCCATAGCCGTCGGCCTTGACCACGGCCATCAGCTCACTGGTCCTGAGATGGCGGTGCAGGGCCCGAGCGTTGGCCTCGATCGCCGCCGCATCCACCTCCACCCAGGCGCGCTGGCGCTCCAGCCCGCCTAGCCCATCGGCTGTGGCCGGCGATGGGCTGCCGGGCAGCCGGCCTGGCTTGGTGGCCTGGGTCACGGAGTCCTACCAACAATCCCTCTAGCATCGCGCCCATCTGCCTCTCTGGCCTGGGCCGGTGCTGAGATGGGCCATGTTCTCGTTCTGAATGCGTCCTACGAACCGCTGAACATCACCAGTTGGCGGCGGGCCATGGTGATGTTGCTGAAGGGCAAGGCCGAAGGCCTGGAGCACGATCCCGCCCGGGTGATCCGTGACGATCTGCTGCTGCCCACCGTGATCCGTCTGCGCCAGTTCGTGCGGGTGCCCTACAAGCCGCTGCCGCTGACGCGCCGCAACCTCTTCCAGCGCGACGGCCACCGCTGCCAGTACTGCGGCTACAGCGGCGAGCGGCTCTCGATCGACCACATCCTGCCGCGCAGCCGCGGCGGCATCGACAGCTGGGAGAACGTGACCACCGCCTGCCTGCCCTGCAACGTGCGCAAGGGCAACCGCACCCCCAGGGAAGCGGGAATGGCTCTGGAGCGGCGCCCCCACCGCCCCCTCAGCGGCCCGGGATTCGAGGCCAGCCGGCTGGTGCGTGCCGGGCAGCACCGGGAGTGGGCCAAGTACGTGATCGGCCTGGAGGTGGTGGACCGCGACAGCGGCGACGGACTCCGCCTGGTGGCCTAGCGCTGGTGGCTGGCGCTGGCGGCCAGCTCCTCCAGTTGCCGGGCCTGGTCGGCGGCGATGCTGGCCGCGATCAGGTCCCCCAGGTCGCCGTTGAGCACGGGCTCGAGGGTGAAATTACGGCCCAGCCGGTGATCGGTCACCCGGTTGTCCTTGTAGTTGTAGGTGCGGATCTTCTCGCTGCGGTCGCCGCTGCCCACCTGGGCCAGGCGGGCGGAGCGTTCCTGGGCATTGGCCTCGGCCAGCTCACGTTCGTAGAGCTTGGCCCGCAGGATCTCCAGGGCCAGCTCCCGGTTCTGCAGCTGGGAGCGCTGCTGGGTGCAGAAGATGCGGATGCCGCTGGGCCGGTGGAACAGGTCCACGGCCGTTTCCACCTTGTTGACGTTCTGGCCTCCGGCCCCGCCGGAGCGGGCGGTGCTGATCTCCAGGTCGCCGGGCTCGATCCGCACCTCCACCGGATCGGCCTCGGGCATCACCGCCACCGTGGCGGTCGAGGTGTGCACCCGGCCCTGGGATTCGGTGGCCGGCACCCGCTGCACCCGATGGACGCCGGCCTCGAACTTCAGCTGGCTGAACACGCCCTCGCCGCGAACGGCCAGGATCAGTTCCCTGTAGCCCCCCAGCTCGGCCTCCGAAGCGCTCACCGGATCCACCCGCCAGCCGCTGCTCTGGGCGAAGCGCTCGTACATCCGCGCCAGATCGCCGGCCCAGATCGCCGCCTCATCACCCCCTGCCCCGGCGCGGATCTCCAGCATCACGCTGCGGGCGTCGCGCGGATCGCTGGGCAGCAGGGCGAGGGTGAGTCGCTGCCGCAGGGCCGCCATCTGCTGATCCAGCGCGACCAGTTCTTCGCTGGCCAGGGCCGCCATGGCTGGATCGTTGCGCTGCTCCCGCAGCAGCTCACCGGCCTCGCGGTGCTCCTGCTCCAGTTGCAGAAGGCGGTGCTGGTCGAGCACCAGCGGTTCCAGCCGGGAGCGCTCGCGGGCGATCCGCTGCAGCTCGGCCGGATTGGAAGCCACATCGGGGTCGGCCAGTTGCCGCTCCAGGGCCGCAAAGGTGCGGCGGGCGGTCTCCAGGCGCTCGTGGAGCAGGGAAGGGTCCATGGCGGGTTCCTGGCAGCGACCGCCGCGGCTGATCAGCACAAAGCGGGATACCCGATGGCATCCGGCCGTTGGCAGCCCCAGGCGCGGGGTTGCTCAAGGGGTGGCGTTCAGGCTTGGGACTCGGCGGGGTTCGCCTCGCTGGCCTTGGCCTCGGCGGGTTTGGCCTCGGCGGGTTTGGCCTCGACGGCGGGGTTGTTGCTGGCACCGGCCATGCCGTATTTGCGCATGAAGCGGTCCACCCGGCCCTCGGTGTCGAGGATCTTCTGGGTGCCGGTGTAGAAGGGGTGGTTGCCACTCCACACGTCGACGTGGATCTCGGGCTGGGTGGAGCCAGTGGTCATCACCACCTCTCCGTTGCAGATCACCTTGGCGTCGGGATACCAGGTGGGATGGATATCGGCCTTGGGCATGATCAGCGCTTGGAGAACTGGGGAGCTTTGCGGGCTTTCTTCAGACCGTACTTGCGGCGCTCCTTGGCGCGGGGGTCGCGGCTCAGATGGCCTTCGGTCTTGAGGGGCCCGCGGTTGTCGGGGGACAGGTCGCAGAGGGCCCGTGCCGCTCCCTGCTTGATGGCATCGGCCTGGCCGGTGAGGCCGCCGCCGCGCACGTTGACCAGCAGGTCGTACTCGCCTTCCAGGCCCAGAGTCTGCAGGGGAGCCTTGACAGAGGCCAGGTATACCGGGTTGTAGTTGAGGTAGTTATCGCCGGGGCGTCCGTTGATGGTCACCGATCCGGTGCCTGGCACCACCCGCACGCGGGCCACGGCGGTCTTGCGGCGACCGGTACCCCAGTAGACGACGTTGGAGGAGCTCATTGGGCGGCTGCGGCGGGATCGAGGGCGAGAGGCTGGGGATTCTGGGCGGCGTGGGGATGCTCGCTGCCCTTGTACACCTTCAGCTTGCGGAACAGTTGGCGTCCCAGGGCGTTGTGGGGGAGCATGCCCTTGATGGCCTTCTCCACGATGCGCTCGGGAATCCGGGCCTGCAGGTGGGCGAAGGTTTCGGTCTTCATGCCCCCGGGACGGCCGGAGTGGCGCCGGTAGAGCTTCTGGGTGGGCTTGTTGCCGCTCACCCGGATCCGCTCAGCGTTGATGACGACGACGAAGTCACCGGTGTCGAGATGGGGGGTGAAGCAGGGCTTGGTCTTGCCGCGCAGCACCGAGGCCACTTCGCTGGCCAGACGGCCGAGAGTCTGATCCGCGGCGTCCACCAGATACCACTGGCGGTCGATCGAATCGGTGGGGGGAAGGGGAGTTTTGTTCATAGCGCCTGGTCGGGCACCGGCAGGCCGTAGGGGGCTGAGCTGCATGGCTCACAGTGGCTTCAACCTACCGCCTGGCCCGATCGGGCCTGCGGTTCGCTGGTTGGGGCTGCAGGGCGGCGGATCGCAGAGATCCAGCCGATACCGCGGCTGGCAATCGTACCAGGCGGCCTCTGGAAACACCGCCTGGGGATAGCCCACGCGCAGCAGGCACAGCCCGTGGGGTGGAGCGGCCTCCTTCACCGCCGCCCGCTGGCCCTGGCGCCAGCGCTGTTCAAAGGCGGCCGGGGCCAGCTGGCCCTCCCCCAGGGCCACCAGCTGCCCCATCAGCAGTCGCACCATGCCGTAGAGGAAGCCGCTGGCCTGCAACTCCACGGTGATCAGATCCCCCTGGCGCTCCACCTGGGCATCCTGCAGGCAGGTGCGGCTGTGACGCCGGCGGCTGCCGGAGCGCTGGAAGGCCGCAAAGTCGTGCTCGCCCAGCATCGGTGTCAGCGCTGCGGCCATGGCGGCAGCGTCGATGGTCACCCGATAGCGGTGCCAGCTCCAGGGTGCCAGAAACAGATTGGGCCGCGCTCCGTTGTAGATCGTGTAGCGGTAGCGCCGGTAGCAGGCCGAGAAGCAGGCATGCCACTGGGGCGGCACCCAGGCGGCGGCGCGCACGCGCAGCGTCTGGGGCAGCCGGCCGTTGAGGGCCTTGGGCCAGCGCTGGGCCGGGATCGGTCCGGCGCAATCGAAGTGCACCACCTGGGCGGCCGCGTGAACCCCCGTATCGGTGCGTCCCGCGGCCATGCAGCGCCCCGGGCCCAGGGGATCGAGGCTGGCCAGCGCGGTTTCCAGCGTGGCCTGCACGCTGTGGGCATTCTGCTGGCGCTGCCAGCCATGGAAGGCGCTGCCGTCGTACTGCAGGCAGAGCGCAATGCGGCGCAGGGGACGGTTCAGACCAGTTCGATGATCGCCATCTCGGCGTTGTCGCCACGGCGCGGCACGGTGCGCAGGATGCGGGTGTAGCCACCGCTGCGGTCGCCGTAGCGCTCCTGGGCCTTGTCAAACAGGGCGTGCACGAGCTGCTTGTCGTAGATGTAGCCGATGGCGCGGCGGCGAGCGGCGAGGCTGCCGTCCTTGGCCAGGGTGATCATGCGCTCGGCCTCATCCCGCAGGGCCTTGGCACGGGCCTTGGTGGTGCTCACCCGCCCTTCGCGGATGAGCTGGGTGGTGAGGCCGCGCAGCATGGCCTTGCGTTGGTCGGCGGGACGTCCCAGCTGGGGGACTCGGCATTGGTGTCGCATGGTGCTTGGGTCGGGAGGGGGTCGAAGGCCGCCGATCAGGCGCTGGTGCGGCTCTGGGGCAGGGTGATGCCGATGCGCTCAAGCGCTTCGATCACCTCATCGGCCGACTTGGAGCCGAAGTTCTTGATCTCCAGCAGATCTTCGTAGCTGAAGCCCATCAGGTCACTCACCGAGTTCACCTGGGCGCGCTTGAGGCAGTTGTAGGCGCGCACCGAAAGGTTGAGTTCTTCCAGGGGAATCTGGGCCTCGGCGGAAGGCTCCGGTTCCTGGCCGGGCTCCTCCTCGACGGTGAGGCTCGCCAGGGGCTGGAACAGGGCGATCAGCTGGTTGGCCGCCTGGGCCATGGCGTCATCGGGGCTGAGGCTGCCGTCGGTTTCGATCTCCAGCCGCAGCCGCTCGCGGGCGGAGCCGCCCTCACCCACCGCGGTTTCGTCCACCGTGTAGTTCACCCGCTGGACGGGTTTGAAGACGGCATCGATCTGGAGCAGATCGATCGCGCTGGTGTCTTCGCTGTGGCGGTCGACGGGCCGGTAGCCCACACCGCGCTCCACATGCACCTCCAGTTCCAGGCTGTGGCCATCGGCCACGGTGGCGATCAGGCGGGTGGGATCGATCACCTGCACCTGGGAGGAGAACTGCAGATCGGCAGCGGTGACGGTGGCCGGGCCTGCGGCCACCAGACGGCCGATCTCAAGCTCGCGGCTGCGGCTGTTGACGGCGATCTGCTTGCAGTTCAGGAGGATGTCGAGCACATCCTCGCGCACACCTGGGATGGTGGCGTACTCGTGGTTGACGCCGGCGATGCGCACTGCGGTGATGGCACTGCCCTCGAGGGCGCCGATCAGCACCCGACGCAGGGCGTTGCCAAGGGTGGTGGCCTGCCCGCGGTCGAGCGGGCCGATCAGGAACACCCCAGTCTGCGAGCGGTCGTCGTCGACCTGATGCTCAATCCGGTCAATTTGGTAGTGCAGCACGGCTGAAGGCTCGGAGGGTTGGAGGTCGTCCCGGGTAGGGGCAGGGGGCGGCTCGGATCAGACGCGACGACGCTTGGCGCGGCGGCAGCCGTTGTGGGGCAGCGGCGTGACGTCGCGGATCAGGGTGATTTCCAGGCCGGCCACCTGCAGGGCACGAATGGCGGTTTCCCGGCCGGAACCGGGACCACGCACCAGCACCTCGATCTGGCGCATGCCCTGGTCGAGGGCTCGCCGTGCCGCAGCTTCGGCGGCTGTCTGGGCGGCGAAGGGGGTGCCCTTGCGGGCTCCCTTGAAACCACTGGCGCCGGCTGAGCTCCAGGCGATCACTTCACCGGCCGTGTCGGTGATCGACACGATCGTGTTGTTGAAGGTGCTCTGGATGTGGGCCACGCCGTTGGGAACGTTGCGCTTGGCCTTCTTGGGACCGGACTTCTGGGGAGGCTTGGCCATGGGAGGGAGCCTGCTTGTGCAGGGAGGTGATCAGGTGGAACAGGGGCTCTGGTGACGGCGCGGTGGTGCCCACTGGCGTTCCGGGTTGAGGCCAGCTGAAGTGACCCAACGGGGAGGACAGTGGGCGGGCTGGAGGCCCCTGTATCGGGGAGGCCGGCAGAGCCCAGGGCTGGCCCCGGCGAGCGGGGCCAGCGGGGGCCTACTTCTTCTTGCCCGCTACGGTCTTGCGGGCGCCGCGGCGGGTGCGGGCGTTGGTGCGGGTGCGCTGGCCGCGCACCGGCAGCCCGAGGCGGTGACGACGGCCGCGCAGGCAGCCGATGTCCTGCAGCCGTTTGAGGGCCATGCCCTCCTGGCGGCGCAGGTCGCCCTCAAGGGTGAAGCTGTCGGCGGCACCGCGCAGCTTCTGGACGTCGGCATCGCTGAGGTCCTTCACCCGCGTGTCGGGATTCACGCCGGCTTTGGCGAGAATTTTCTGGGCGCGGGTCAGACCGACCCCGTACACATAGGTGAGGGCAATCTCAACCCGCTTGTCGCGGGGGATATCGACGCCGGCAATCCGAGCCACGGGCAAACAAATGAAGGGCAGAAAACGCTCACCACGGAGGTGGGCAGGGGTGGCCGCTGGCGGCCGTGGACCTGGGCACTCAGCCCTGGCGCTGCTTGTGCTTGGGATTGGTGCAGATCACCATCACCCGGCCGTGGCGACGGATCACCCGGCACTTCTCGCACATCTTCTTGACTGAGGCACGCACCTTCATGGCGGTGTGCTCTCCGAATTTGCAAACCGCCAACCTATCACAGCGGTCAACCCTTACAGCCCAGCCCCGGAGGGGTTGGCTCACCCCAGCAGGGCGGTGATGCGCTCGCCGATCTGCTCCACGCTGCCCTCCGCCTCCACCGGCTGGAGCAGGTCCCGCTCCCGGTAGTAGCGAATCAGGGGCGCGGTCTGCTCGCGGTAGACCTCCAGCCGGTGGCGGATCACCGCTTCGTTGTCGTCGGCGCGGCCACGGCTCAGCAGCCGCTGGATCAGCACGGCGTCGTCGAGCTCCAGCAGCACCACCAGCTCGATCGGCTGGCCCAGTTCCGCGAGCAGCGACGCCAGGGCCTCGGCCTGGGCCAGGTTGCGCGGGAACCCATCCAGCAGCCAGCCGTCCCCGGCGCTCTGGCCTTCCAGCCGCTGGCGCACGATGGCGAGCACCAGCGCATCGCTCACCAGCTCGCCGCGGGCCATCACCGCCTCGGCCTCCTGGCCCAGGGCGCTGCCAACGGCTACTTCGGCGCGCAGCAGATCCCCGGTGGAGAGGTGCAGCAGGCCCTGGGTGCTGGCCAGACGCTCGGCCTGGGTGCCCTTGCCGGCCCCGGGGGGGCCGAGGAACAGGAGTCGGTTCTTCATCGTGGGTGATGCCGGAAACAGGCGGTGGGTGGAGGGGGCAGTGTGGGGCGCTGACCTTGCCGGATCACTGGCGCACCATGCCCTCGTAGCGCTGGGAGATCACGTAGGTCTGCACCTGCTTGGCCGTGTCGATGGCCACACCCACCAGGATCAGCAGGGAGGTGGCTCCCAGGCCCTGGAAGGTGCGGACCTGGGTGGCGCCCTCCACGGCGGAGGGAATGATCGCCACGGCGCCCAGGAACAGGCCGCCCAGCAGGGTGAGCCGGTTCTGGACGCCACTGAGGTAGGTGGCGGTGGCTGATCCGGGCCGCACCCCGGGGATCGCCACCCCGCCCCGCTTGAGGTTGCTGGCGATGTCCACGGGGTTGACCGTGAGCGAGGCGTAGAAGAAGGAAAACCCGCAGATCAGGCCAAAGAACAGCAGGGCGTAGAGCCAGGGGGTGCTGCTGGCGGGGTTGAGGTAGCCGGCCAGCTGGATCAGCCAGGGAGCACCGGTGAGGTTGGCGATGGTTAGCGGCAGAAACACAACAGCCGAAGCGAAGATGATCGGCATCACCCCGCCGGCGTTGAGCTTCAGGGGCAGGTAGCTCTGGCGCGCGGCCAGGACCCCGGACCCGCCCACCTGGCGCTTGGCGCTCACGATCGGGATGCGGCGGTTGCCCTCCTGCACGAAGATGATGCCCACGATCGTCACCAGGAACACCAGCACCAGCACCACGATGCCGCCCACGGTGGCGCGGTCACCGCTCTGGGCCAGCTCGATGGTGGACCCCAGGGCCCTGGGCAGGGTGGCCACGATGTTCACGAAGATCACCAGTGAGGCCCCCTGGCCGATGCCCCGTTCGGTGATCACCTCGCTGATCCACATCACCACCATCGAACCGGTGACCAGGGCCAGGGCGGTTTGGATCACAAACACCGGCTCCGACAACCCCTGGGTGGCGTACTGGCGCAGAATCAGGGCGAACACGATGCTCTGCAGGATCCCCCAGCCCAGGGCCACGTAGCGCGTGATCTGGGCGATCTTGCGGCGGCCGGCCTCGCCCTCGTTCTTCTGAAGCTCCTCCAGCTGAGGGATGGCCGCCGTGAGCAGCTGGATGATGATCGAGGCGTTGATGAACGGCAGGATCCCCAGGGCGAACACGCCCAGGGTCGACAGACCGCCGCCGGTGAAGATGTCGAGAAAGCCGATCAGCTGGCCGCCGCGGGCCAGGAACTCCTGAAAGGCCACCCGGTCGATGCCGGGCACGGGAATGTAGATGCCCAGACGCACCACCAGCAGCAGGCCGAGGGTCGTGAGCACCCGGTCGCGCAGTCCCTTGGACTGGATCAGCTGGCCGAGGATTTCGGCGGCACTGGGATTGCGACCCCGACTGACAAGCATGGTGACAGGGGCGAGGGAGAAGGGGCGTGGGGGCGTGGGCTGGCCAGGTGGCAAAAAGCCGCCCGCCGGATACCCGGTCGGACGGCTCAGACCCTAGGGCGTCAGGCGTTGAGGCCCGGCTGGGAGGGCACGCTCAGACCAGTTCGCAGCTGCCGCCGGCGGCCTCGATCTTGCTGCGGGCGCTGGCTGTGAAACCAGCGGCCTGCACCGTGAGCTTCACGCTCAGTTCGCCGTCGCCCAGGATCTTGAGGGGATGCTTGGGGCTGGTGACGATGCCGGCCTCGACCAGCGATTCCAGGGACACGGTGCTGCCGGCCTTGCAGTCGGCCAGCTTGCCCACGTTGAGCACGGTGAAGTGCTTGGGATTCACCAGCTCGAAGTGCTTGAGCTTGGGGATGCGGCGGTAGAGGGGCATCTGGCCGCCCTCGAAGCCGGGGCGGGTGGGCCGGCCGGAGCGGGACTTCTGACCTCGCATGCCGAAACCACAGCTGGCACCCTGGCCGGCGGCGATGCCGCGGCCCTTGCGCAGCTTGCGCCGTCGGGCTCCGGGTTTGGTGGTCAGAGACTGAAGAGTGGTGCTCATGGCGAGGGCTCAGGAATAGATCTGCTCGAGGGAGATGCCACGTTCCTGGGCGGTCTCCTTGTGGGTGCGCAAAAGGCCCAGGGCGTCGATGGCGGCGCGGGCGTTGTTGAGGGGGGTCTTGGAGCCCAGACGCTTGGCCAGCACGTTCTTGATGCCGGCCAGCTCGAGCACCGTGCGGATCGAACCGCCGGCGATCACCCCGGTGCCCGGTGCGGCGGGGCGGATCAGCACGCTGGCGGCACCGTCGCGGCCATTGCTGAGGGTGGGGATGGAGCTGTGGCGGGTGAGGGGCACCTTCACGAGGTGCTTCTTGCCATCGGCCACACCCTTGCGCACGGCGCCGATCACATCGCCGGCCTTGCCGACCCCGACGCCCACCTGGCCCTTTTCGTTGCCCACGACAACGATGGCCCGGAAGCTCATCTTCTTGCCGCCTTTCACCGTCTTGGAGACGCGGCGGATCTGCACCACCCGCTCCTGCCACTCGGAATCGCGCTCCTGGCCCCGGCGGCCATCGCGGCCGCGGCCGCCCCGGCGGTCGCCGCCCCGGCCTTCGCTGCGTCCGCGCCGTTCCTGCTGGCCAGCGGCTGCTGCGGGCACATCGGCTGCCGCCGGCACGTTGCTGGTCTGAACTTGGTCGTTGGTTTCGGTCATGGTGAGAGCAGGGATCAGAACTGAAGGCCCGCTTCCCGGGCGGCATCAGCCAGGGCCTTGACCCGGCCGTGGTACAGGTTGCCGCCGCGATCGAAGACCACCTGGGAGATGCCCTTGGCGAGGGCGCGCTGGGCCACCAGCTGGCCCACCGCCAGCGACGCATCGCAGCCGCCGGAAGCCTTGAGGCTGGAGCGCAGCTCCTTGTCGACGGTGGAGGCCGAGCAGAGGGTGCTCTGGGCGTCGTCGTCGATTACCTGGGCGTAGATGTGATTGTTGGAGCGGAAGACGGCCAGACGGGGACGCTCGGCGGTGCCGCCCAGATGGCGACGCAGCCGGCGGTGGCGTTTCTGGGTCTGCTGTTTGCGGGAAAGGGAAGACATGGAAATACGGAGTAGAAGCGCTCAGGCAGACCTCATTTCTTGCCGGTCTTACCGGCCTTGCGCAGGATCCGCTCGCCCTCGTACTTGATGCCCTTGCCCTTGTAGGGCTCGGGCGGGCGGATGGCGCGCACCTTGGCAGCCTCGTTGCCTACCAGTTCCTTGTTGGCACCGGACACCACCACGGTGGTGTTGCCTTCCACCGCGAAGCTGATGCCCTCGGGGGGAATGAGCTCCACCGGGTGGCTGTAGCCGGCGCTCACCACCAGCTTCTTCCCCTGCACGGCGGCCCGGTAGCCCACGCCGGTGATCTCGAGCTTGCGGCTGAAGCCTTGGCTGACTCCTTCCACCATGTTGGCCACCAGGGTGCGGCAGAGGCCGTGGCGCTCGCGGCAGCGGCGGCTGGTGCCGGCCGGCCCCACCACCAGGGTGGTGCCCTCCTGGTTGATGGTCACCCCCTCGGGCAGGGTGAGCCTGAGTTCCCCTTTGGGGCCCTTGACGGTGACGTCGAGGCCCTGGAGGCTGACGCTCACCTTGTCGGGAACGGGGATGGGTGCTTTACCGATACGTGACATGACAAGTTCTCCTGATCAGTAGACGTAGCACAGCACTTCGCCGCCCACGCGCTGCTTGCGGGCGTCGCGGTCGCTCATCACTCCCTTGGAGGTGGAGATGATCGCCACGCCGAGGCCGCCGAGCACCTTCGGCAGCTGGCGGGTGTTCTTGTAGATGCGCAGGCCGGGCTTGCTCACCCGTTGCACGGAGCGGATCGTGGGCTGGCGATGCTTGCCGCTGTATTTCAGCTCCAGCACCAGCTTGCGGCTGATGCCCTCGCCTTCCTCGCTGATGCCGGAGATGAAGCCCTCCTGTTGAAGCACATCGGCGATGCTGCGCAGCAGCCGGGAGGCGGGGATGCTGGTGGTTTCGTGCCGCTTCTCACTCGCATTGCGGATGCGGGTGAGCATGTCGGAAATGGGGTCGTGATTGGCCATGGATCAGGTCCGAAGAGGGCTCAGTTGCTGCGGAACGGCATTCCCATCTCGCGGAGGAGGGCCCGGCCCTCTTCGTCGTTACGGGCGGTGGTCACGATCGTGACATCCATGCCACGGATCGCATCGATCTTGTCGAAGGAGATTTCAGGGAAGATGATCTGCTCCCGGATTCCCAGGGTGTAGTTGCCGCGTCCATCGAAGCTCTTGGGGCTCACACCGCGGAAGTCGCGGATGCGGGGCAGAGCGAGGTTGATCAGGCGCTCCAGGAAGGCGTACATGCGCTCACCGCGCAGGGTGACGGCCACCCCGATCGGCATGCCCTGGCGGATCTTGAAACCGGCGATCGCTTTCTTGGCCCGGGTCACCACCACCTTCTGACCGGTGATGGTGGCGAGTTCGGTGATCGAAGCCTCGAGGGCCTTGGCGTTCTGCGCCGCTTCACCGAGACCCCGGTTGACGGTGACTTTCACCACCTTGGGGACCTCGTGGACGTTGGAGAGATTCAGATCCTTGAGGAGTTTGGGCTGAATCGTCTCCCGGTAGCGCTGTTTCAGGGACATGACGGGGGAAGGGGGGTGCGCTTCTGGTCGGGGTCAGAAGGCGGACGGAACTCGGGGACAGGAGCGATGCGGGTGGAGGCTGGGGAGACGGCCGGGGGGGCATCAATCCAGCAGTTCTCCGGTCTTCTTGAGACGGCGCTTCTTGTTGCCGTCCTTGTCGACCACGATCTCCACTCGGCTGACCACCTGTTTGGTGGTGGAGTACAGCATCACGTTGGAGGCATGCAGGGAGGCCTCTTCGGTGACGATGCGACCGGTTTCGCCCTCCTGGGTGGGCTTGACGTGGCGCGTGCGCAGGTTGATCCCCTGCACCACCACGCGGTTGTCGTAGGGAAGGGTGCGCAGCACCTCACCGGTCTTGCCCTTGTCCTTGCCGGCGATCACCTGCACGGTGTCGCCTTTCTTGATGCGCAGCTTGGTGCGCACGGCGGTTTTGGCCTTGGGGGTTGCGGTTGCCATCTCAGATCACCTCCGGGGCGAGGGACACGATCTTGGTGAAGTTGCGCTCCCGCAATTCCCGGGCCACCGGCCCGAACACGCGGGTGCCCTTGGGGTTGTTCTCGGTGCCGAGAATCACGGCCGCGTTGTCGTCGAAGCGGATGGCGTTGCCGGTTTCGCGGCGCAGGGTGGCGCGGGTGCGCACCACCACGGCCTTCACCACATCGGACTTCTTGACGCCCATGTTGGGCATCGCGTCCTTGACGGCGGCGACGATCACGTCGCCCACGTGGGCATAGCGTCGGTTGCTGCCCAGCACACGGATGCACTGGATGCGCTTGGCGCCGCTGTTGTCAGCGACGTTGAGGAAGGTTTCCTGTTGAATCATGGTGGGGTCCTCCTCAGATGACGGGGGTGCTGATGAGCACCTCGGCCACGGTCCAGCGTTTGGTGCGGCTGAGGGGGCGGGTTTCGGTGATGCGAACCCGATCGCCAACCTTGCAGCCGTTGGTCTCGTCGTGCGCCTTGTAGCGCTTGGTGCGGCTCACCGTCTTCTTGTAGATGGGATGGGGGAAGCGGTTCTCCACCGCGACCACCACCGTCTTGTCCATCTTGTCGCTGACGACGGTGCCGACCCGTTCCTTGGTTGCCATGGGACTAATGGGGGGAATCAGGAGGCGATTTGCGTCGAGGCGGCAGCGGTGCTGCCGGAGCGTTGACGCTCGTTACGCACCGTCAGCAGGTGGGCCAGCTTGATGCGGGCCGCCTTGAAGCGGTGGGGCTGTTCCAGCCGGCGGATCGCCTGCTGGAAGCGCAGATCGAACAGCTCACGCCGGGTGGCGTTGATGCGTTCGTCGAGCTCGCTGTCGGCGAGCTGGCGCACATCGGTGATCTCGGGACGGGCCATGGTCAGGACTGCTGGGAAACGGCGGGCTCGGGAGCGGGCTCGACAGCCTCTGAGCCATTGGCCTCGGCGGCGGCTGCCTCGGCGGCTGCCTCCTGGTCGGCCAGGGTGAGGAACTTGGTCTTCACCGGGAGCTTGTACTGGGCCAGGCGCATGGCTTCCTGGGCGATTGCGGGGGTGATGTCAGCCCCCCCCATCTCGAACAGGATCCGCCCCGGCTTGATCACCGCCACCCAGAACTCCGGGTTGCCCTTGCCTGAACCCATGCGGGTTTCGGCGGGGCGCATGGTGACCGGCTTGTCGGGGAAGATCCGGATCCAGATCTTGCCGCCGCGCTTGACGTAGCGGGTCATGGCACGGCGGGAGGCCTCGATCTGGCGCGAGGTGATCCAGCCGCACTCCTGGGCCTGGAGGGCGTACTGCCCGAAGGCGATGGTGTTGCCGCGGGTGGCGATGCCGCGCATGCGGCCTCGCTGTTGCTTGCGGAATTTGACGCGTCGTGGACTCAGCATGGTTCAGGCCTCCTGATCACTCCCGGTTGGAGCGGTCTTCAAACTGTTGGGGCTGCCGGCTGGCCCGGCGACGGGGGGCGGCACCGATCGGTGCCTGATCCTGCTGACCAGGCAGCACCTCACCCTTGAACACCCAGACCTTGATGCCCAGTACCCCGTAGGTGGTGCTGGCCACGCGGGTGGCGTAGTCGATGTCGGCCCGCAGGGTGTGCAGGGGCACCCGTCCTTCGCGGGTCCACTCGGTGCGGGCGATTTCAGCGCCGTTGAGGCGGCCGCTCACCTGGATCTTCAGACCCAGCACGCCGGCCCGCTGGGCGCGCTGCACGGCCATCCGGATCACCCGGCGGAAGGCCACGCGCTTCTCCAGCTGCTGGGCGATGTACTCAGCCAGAAGGTAGGCGTCGGCGTCGACCCGCTCCACCTCCACCACATTGATGCGCACCTGGCGCTGGGCGTCGCCCACGGTCGACTGGATGCCCGCGCGCAGTTCCTCGATGCCGCTGCCCTGGCGGCCCACCAGCACGCCGGGGCGGGCGGTCTTGAGCTCCACTTCGAGCTGGTCGGCCTTGCGGGCGATCAGCACGTCGGAAATGCCGGCGGAGCCGTATTTCTTGTGGATGAACTTGCGGATGCGGTCGTCCTCCTGAAGGAGGGCGGGGTAGGTCTTGCTTGGGGCGTACCAGCGTGAGCGGTGATCCTGGGTGATCCCCAGGCGCAGGCCGGTTGGATGGATCTTGTGTCCCATCGGTCGGTGTCCTCGGGGGTCAGGTGGTGGGAGCCACAGCAATGCTGATGTGGCAGGTTTGTTTCTTGATCGCGTAGGCGCGACCCTGGGCGCGGGGCCGGAAGCGCTTCAGCGAGGGGCCCATGTCGGCATGGGCCTGGCTGATCACCAACGTGGCCGGATCGAGGCCGAGGTTGTGCTCGGCGTTGGCCACGGCGCTGCGCAGCACCTTGGTGATCGGGCCCGTGGAGCGGTAGGGCATGAACTCGAGCAGGATCAGCGCGTCGCGGTAGCTGCGGCCGCGGATCTGATCGAGCACCCGTCGCACCTTGGATGCGGACCCACGGATGAAGCGGCCATGGGCCACGGCCTGGCTGGGGGTGGTGTTGGCCATGACTTAGCGACCTCCTTTTTTGTCTTTGATGTGGCCTTTGAAGGTGCGCGTGGGGGCAAATTCCCCCAGTTTGTGGCCAACCATCTGCTCGGTCACGTAGACCGGTACATGCGAGCGTCCGTTGTGCACGGCGATCGTGTGGCCGATCATCATCGGCAGGATGGTGGAAGCCCTTGACCAGGTCTTGATCACCGACTTGTCGTCGGCGGCATTCTGCTTTTCAACCTTGCGCAGCAGGTTGTCGGCAACAAATGGACCTTTTTTGAGTGAACGTCCCATGGCGGATCAGGCGGTGAGCAGAGCGGTGTGGGTCATCAGGAATCGCGTCCGCCACGGCTCCGCTTGGAGGTGCGGCGACGTTTGCGCAGCACAAAACGGTTGCTGGGCTTGTTCCGCTTGCGGGTTTTGAGGCCAAGGGCCGGTTTGCCCCAGGGGGTCACCGGGCCGGAGCGGCCGATGGGGGCACGCCCCTCACCGCCACCGTGGGGGTGGTCGCAAGGGTTCATCACCGACCCGCGCACCTCCGGGCGACGGCCCAGCCAGCGCTTGCGGCCGGCCTTGCCGAGGCTGGTGTTGCGCACCTCGGCATTGCCCACAGCTCCGAGGGTGGCGTAGCACTCGCGGCGCACCAGGCGCACCTCGGTGGACGGCAGCTTGAGAGCCACGTAGTCGCCCTCCTTGGCCATCACCTGGGCGCTGGCGCCGGCGGTGCGCACCATCTGGCCGCCACGACCGGCATAGAGCTCCACGTTGTGAACGCTGGAGCCGAGGGGGATGGCCGAGAGCGGTAGGGCATTGCCGGTTTCGATTGGGGCCTCGGGACCGGCCACCAGCTGCTGACCGATCTCCACACCCGCCGGGGCGAGGATGTAGCGCTTCTCGCCGTCGGCGTAGAAGAGCAGGGCCAGCCGCGCGTTGCGGTGGGGGTCGTAGTGGATGGCGGCCACCTTGGCCACCACACCGTGCTTGTCACGGCGGAAGTCGACCACGCGGTAGAGGCGCTTGTGGCCGCCGCCGCGGTGGCGGCAGGTGATCACACCGCGGTTGTTGCGGCCCTTGCGGCGGTGCTTGGCCACCACCAGACCCTTGACGCGATCGCGGCCGGTGATCTCAGCGAAGTTGCTGGCCACCCGGGTGCGGGTGCCGGGAGTGGTGGGGCGGTAGTTACGGATTGCCATGTGATGTCAGATCCCTCAGGACTCCGGGAACAGCTGGATGGCGTCGCCGTCAGCCAGGCGCACCACGGCCTTCTTCACCTGGGCGCGCTTGCCGGCGAAACGGCCGACACGCCTGGTGCGGCGGGGGGGATTCATGGTGCTGACGCCCACCACCTTGACGTCGAAGAGCTCTTCGACAGCTGCCTTGATGTCGGGCTTGGCGGCGCGGTGGTCCACCTCGAAGGTGTACTGGTTGAGCTCGAGGGCCTGGGTGGCCTTCTCGGTGATCAGCGGCCGACGGATGACATCCGCGAGACGCCCTGCAAAACGCTCAGTCATCGCCGTAGACCTCCTGAATCTTCGCGAGGGCCTGCTCGCCCACCAGCAGATGGCTGGCATGCAGCAGGTCGAACACATTGAGCTGATCAGCGGCGATCAGCTTCACCGTCGCCAGGTTGCGCACCGAACGGCGCACCACCTCGCTGGGACTGTCGAGCACCAGCAGCACCTTGGCGCCGGCTTCGATGCCGAGGCGGGCCAGAGCCGCGGTGATCTCCCTGGTCTTGGGGGTCTCCAGGGCGTCACCGAAGTCCTTCACCACCGTGATGGCGTCGACGCGGCTCATCAGCGCCGTGCGCAGGGCCAGGCGGCGCTCCTTGCGGTTCATCGCCAGGCTGTAGTCGCGTGGCTTGGGCCCGAAGATGACGCCGCCGCCGGGGCGCAGGGGGGTGCGGATCGAGCCCTGGCGGGCGCGGCCTGTGCCCTTCTGCTTGTAGGGCTTGCGGCCACCACCGGCCACCTCGGCCCGGGTGAGGGTGCTGGCCGTGCCCTGGCGGGCGTTGGCCAGCTGCCGCACCACGGCCCGCTGTAGCAGATCGCCGGCGGTGCTCTCCTTGGCGACGCGGAGGTTGAGGTCGGCCTTGCCGGCCGTCTCGCCCTGCCAGTCGCGGATGTCACATGTAGCCATGGGTTCGCTCCTCAATTGCCGCTCTTGGCGCCCACCCGGTTGGCCGGGCGGATGTTGAGCAGGGTGCCGGGCTTGCCGGGCACCGAGCCCTTGACCACCAGCAGGTTGCGCTCCGCATCCACCTTCAGCACCGTGAGACCGCGGGTGGTGGTCTGCTTGCCGCCGTAGCGGCCGGCCATGCGCTTGCCGGGGTAGATGCGGCCGGGGGTGGTGCCGGCACCGGTGGAGCCAGGCAGCCGGTGGTTCTTGGAGCCGTGACTCATCGGGCCGCGGCTGAAGCCGTGGCGCTTCTGATAGCCGGAGAACCCCCGGCCCATGCTGTCGCCGCTCACATCCACCTTCTGGCCGGGCTCGAAGCTGTCCACGGTGACGGCAGCGCCGAGTTCGAGCCCATCGAGGCTCTCGACCCGGTATTCCTTGAAGTGGCGCAGGAGCTCCTCACCCGATTTGGCCAGGTGGCCCCGGGTGGGCTGGTTGACGAGCTTCTCGCGCACCTCGCCGAAGCCGAGCTGAACGGCGGTGTAGCCGTCGGTGCCGTTGGATTTGAGTTGGGTGACGCGGCAGGGACCAGCCTCGATCAAGGTGACCGGGATGGACCTGCCCTCGTCGTCGAAGAACTGGGACATGCCCAGTTTCTTCCCAAGAATGCCGATTGACATGGGAGGGAGGTGAAGCGCCAGCTGGACATCCGGTGGTTCCCGAATCCCGGACGGATCCGGGCTCCGGGGGAAGCCGGAGGGCTGCAGCAGTCGTGACGGTCGGGCTGGGCCCCGGGGCCATGGGACTGATCAATCAGGCCCGATGGACAATCCAGGGTGCTAGCGAGACGGATCAGGACCCGTTCAGCGGCGGCTGGGACTTGTCTGGACCGGACCGCTGGTGCGGCGCGTTCAGGCAGTTTCCCGACGGACGAGCGCAGGCTCGAGCCGTATGGCCGGAGAAGATCACCACCACTGGTGATCTGGTGACAGGATCTGGAGGCCCGGCTAGCGGACGGGCACAGATGTCTGGCACAGCCAACAAATGTAACTCATGGGGTGTCGCCCTCCCCCCCCGAGCCCCCAGGTCTGGTCGCCTCATCTGCGGGGGGGCTGTCAGACTTCCTCCAGCCACCACGCATGCACACGATGCCGCTGCTGCTCTCCGGCAAGGGGTTTCGCCAGGAGCTCGAGCGGGCCGGCGCTCTGGGCCTGTTCGCGCCCCTCGAGGGCGGCGCTGAAACCCGATTGATGCGGCGTCTGCGTGCCGCTGGCTATCGCGCCCAGCTCACGTCGGCCCGGGGCCTGGGGGATCCGGAGGCCTTTCTGTTCCAGTTGCACGGGGTGCGTCCCCCCCACCTGGGGCACCAGAGCGTGGGTCGCGGTGCCGCCGTGGGCGAGGCCTACCGGGTGATGCCCCAACTCGGCGCCCTGCTGGAGGGCAATCAGCCGGTGCTGCTCTGGCTGCTGGAGGGACAGGTGCTCTCCTCCGCTGAGCTGGCCTCGTTGGTTGATCTGACCAGCCGCGAGCCGAGGCTGAAGGTGGTGGTGGAACTGGGGGGCGCCCGGTCGCTGCGCTGGCAGCCCCTTCGCGAGCTGGTTTGATCCCGTCCGGCCGGAGTCCGGCCGCTGGGCGGGCCCCCGCTGTGCTGCCCCCTGAGGTCGCCCTGGCCAGGGGGCGCTGGGTGAAGTGGATCGCCGGTGCCAGCAATCAGGATCTGGCGGCGATCGAAGACCTGGCCGGCCTCTACGCCCTTGCCGGGGCCCACTGCCTCGATGTGGCCGCTGACGGGGCGGTGGTGGCGGCGGCGCGGCGGGGGATCAGCTGGGCGGAAGCCCATGGCGCGGCGCGGCCCTGGCTCATGGTGAGCCTCAGCGACGGCCACGACCCCCATTTCCGCAAGGCCTGGTTCGATCCCCGCCGCTGTCCCCCCAGCTGCCCGAGGCCCTGTGAGCGGGTCTGCCCGGCCCTGGCCATCGGCGAGCGGGCCACCGGGGCTCCGGGGGTGCTGGCGGAGCGCTGCTACGGCTGCGGGCGCTGCCTGCCCGCCTGTCCGCTGGGATTGATCGAGGAGCGTTCACTGGTGCTGGCACCGGACGCGGTGGCTCCCCTGCTGGCCGCCCTCAGGCCGGAGGCTGTGGAGCTGCACACCAGTCCCGGCCGCCAGCAGGCGTTTGAGCGGCGCCTCGATCAACTGCTGGCCAGCGCGCTGCCGCTGCGGCGGGTGGCTGTGAGCGCCTCCGCGGAGGTGCCGGTGGCTGAGCTCTGGCAGCGCTTTGACTCCCTGCGCGCCCGGGGCCTGCGTCCCCTGTGGCAGCTGGACGGGCGGCCAATGAGCGGCGATGTGGGCGATGGCACCGCTCGGGCGGCGGTGGCCCTGCTGGCCCGGCGCCGGCAGGCCATGCCGCCAGGGCCTCTGCAGCTGGCTGGGGGCACCAATGGCCGCAGTCTGCCGCTGCTGGAAGCCACGCCGGCCCTGGCCCGGGCCTGCGCCGGTGTGGCCTTCGGCGGGGTGGCGCGCCGCCTGCTGCAGCCGTTGCTGCTGCAGACCCAGAGCCGGGGGGTGGCGTTGCGCCACGACCCCGAACTGCTTCGCCAGGCTCTGGAGCTGGCCAGGTCGCTGCTGCGGCCCTGGCTAGAACGGACCTGATCCAGCCAGGGGCTACCCCGGTGTCCAGGCAGCAGTCACCCCAGGGCATCACCGACGATCTCGATCGGCTGCTGGTGGTCCTTCCGGCTGCGGTGGCGGGGGCACTGGCCGGTGGACCGCAGCGCGAGCAGCTGCTGGAGGTGGTGCTCGATCTGGGGCGGGTGCCTGAAGCCCGTTACCCCGGCCGGGTGGTGGAACTGGGGGAGCGACCCATCGAGCGCGGCGACCTGGCTGCGGTGGTGGAGCGGCTGGGCGCCTTCGGCGGCGACAACCGGGCCGGCATCGAGCGCACCCTGCACCGCATCAGCGCCATCCGCAACCGCAGCGGCGAGATCGTGGGGCTCACCTGCCGGGTGGGCCGGGCCGTGTTCGGCACCGTGGCCATGGTGCGCGACCTGCTCGATGCCGGCCGCTCGCTGCTGCTGATGGGCCGGCCCGGGGTGGGCAAGACCACCGCCCTGCGCGAGATCGCCAGGGTGCTCGCCGATGAGCTGGGCAAGCGGGTGGTGGTGATTGACACCAGCAACGAGATCGCCGGCGACGGCGACATTCCCCATCCCGCCATCGGCCGCGCCAGGCGCATGCAGGTGGCCCGGCCGGAGCTGCAGCACCAGGTGATGATCGAGGCGGTGGAGAACCACATGCCCGAGGTCATCGTGATCGATGAGATCGGCACCGAGCTCGAGGCCCTGGCGGCCCGCACCATCGCCGAGCGGGGGGTGGTGCTGGTGGCCACCGCCCACGGCAATGCGCTCGACAACCTGATCAAGAACCCCACCCTCAGTGATCTGGTGGGTGGCATCCAGTCGGTGACGCTGGGGGATGAGGAGGCCCGCCGACGCCGCACCCAGAAGACGGTGCTGGAGCGGGCCGCCGAGCCCACCTTCCCCCTGGCCGTGGAGATGCACAGCCGGGGACGCTGGCTGGTGCATATTGACGTGGCCGCCACGGTGGACGCCCTGCTGCGCGGCCAGGCTGCCCGCCCCCAGGTGCGGGAACTGGGCGAGGACGGGCGCGTGCACGTTCAGCACGACCGCCCCCCCGCCGCCCCAGCCGGCAGCCGGGTCATCGCCGGCGGTGCCGGGCCCGTGCGGCCGCGGCCCGCCGCCCATCCCCTGGTCCAGCCAAGGGCCACGGCCTCTCCTGCGGCCCTTGAGCCGTTCGCAACAGTGCCGGCAGTGCCCACGGGTCCGGCCCGGCCGCCCACTCCCCTGCGGGTGTATGGGGCCGGCATCCCCTCTCGCCTGCTGGAGCAGGTGGTGCGCGCCCGCTGCCTGCCGGCCCAGGTGGTGGCTGAACTGGACGCGGCCGATGTGGTGCTGAGTGTGCGCCAGCAGCTGGGACGTGACCCCCAGGTGAGGCGCCGGGCCCGGGAGCTGGGGTTGCCGATCCTGGTGATCAAGAGCACGGCGTTGCCCCAGCTGCAGCGCGCCCTCGAGCGGTTGCTGGAGCGCCACCGCGGCGTCGCCGCGTCACCGGCCCCTGAGCCTGTGGCCGGTGACGATCCCCACGGCGCCATGGAGGAGTGCCGTCTGGCCGTGGAGCAGGTGGTGCTGGCCACCGGCCAGCCGGTGGAGCTGCTGCCCCGCAGCGAGGAGATCCGCCGCATGCAGGCCGAGCTGGCCGCCCGCTACCGGCTGCGCACAGCCGTGTTCGGCCGGGGTGAGGGGCAGCGCCTGCGGGTGTTTCCGGCCTGAGCACTGTGCCCTGGAGGGCCTGCCCTCCAGGGGGCCGTTGACGAAGGGCAGGGCGCTGTGGGTAACTGGCTAGGCACACGGCGCTGCCGGTGCTGGAGTGGCCGCTGGAAACTCATCCCGCGTGTCATCTCCTGCGTGTCTGCGTTGGGCCGTCGCCAAGTGGTAAGGCAGCGGGTTTTGGTCCCGCCATTCCTAGGTTCGAATCCTAGCGGCCCAGTTTTTCCCGCCTCCGCGCCATGTCCGACACACCACTGCTGGTGTGCGATTTCGATGGCGTGCTCGTGGATGGCATGCCCGAGTACTGGTGGTCGGCCCGTCGCGCCGCCCTGGAGCTGCGGCCCGGCCTGGTGCTGCCCGAGCAGGCGCCCCCCGGCTTTGCCCGTCTGCGTCCCCTGATGCACCAGGGCTGGGAGATGGTGCTGATGGCGGCGGAACTGTCGCGCCCCGATCTCGATCTGCAGGCCCTGCTGTCCGCCTACGACCAGGGCCTGCCCGGGGTGCTGCAGCGCTGGGGCTGGGGCCGCCAGCAGCTCCAGGCAGCCCTGGAAGAGGTGCGCCGGCAGGCCATGGCCCGCGACCTGCCGGGCTGGCTGGCGCTGCATCGCTTCTTCCCCGGCGTGGTGGAGCGGCTGCGCCGACTGCCGGGCGAGCACGGTGAGTGGCTGGTGCTCACCACCAAGGGGGCTGCCTTCGCCCGCCGGATCCTGGAGGCGGCGGAGCTGGAGCCGCGCTGCGTCTACGGCCATGAGCAGGGCAGCAAGCCCGACGTGCTGGAGCGCCTGCTGGCCGAGGCCCGGCCGCTGTGGTTTCTGGAGGACCGGCGGCCGACCCTGGAGCAGGTGCGCGCCCGGCCACAGCTCGAGGCCGTGCGGTGCTTCCTGGTGAGCTGGGGGTACCTGGCCCCCGGCGACGCCGAGAACCTGCCGGAGGGGATTGCCTGGCTGGAGCCGGCGCAGTTTGCGCAACCCCTGGCGCGCTGGCCGGGATCGGGATAAAGTACGTGTGTACTAAGCGCCGCTGAGACGCGGGCGCCCCTTCGGTGGCACTGGCTTGTTGGAATCGCGAGCTCTGCGCCGGCCTCCATGGCCCCGGCAGGATCACCTCGCGGTCTGTTCCATCGCGCCATCCCCATGCCCCCCGATCTGAAGCCTGCCGATCCGCAGCCCGCCGACCCGCAGCCCGCCAGCTCCAGCGACCCCCGTTCGCCCCACCGCCACACTCCCCCCCACTCCGCCATGGCCCCCACCGGTAACGCAGCCAGTGCCCCTGCAGCTTCCTCGGCCGCTGCCGGCAACGGCGCCGATGCCCGGGCCGCGGCCGAGCGCGACAAGGCCCTCGGTCTGGTGCTCAACCAGATCGAGCGCAACTTCGGCAAGGGCTCGATCATGCGTCTGGGGGACGCCTCCCGCATGCGCGTGGAGACCATCTCAACCGGCGCCCTCACCCTCGATCTGGCCCTGGGCGGGGGCTACCCCAAGGGCCGGGTGGTGGAGGTCTACGGGCCCGAGAGCTCGGGCAAGACCACCCTCACCCTGCACGCCATTGCCGAGGTGCAGCGCCGGGGCGGTGTGGCGGCCTTCGTGGACGCCGAGCATGCCCTCGATCCGTTGTACGCCGCGGCCCTCGGGGTCGACATCGAGAACCTGCTCGTCTCCCAGCCCGACACCGGTGAGATGGCCCTGGAGATCGTCGACCAGCTGGTGCGCTCCGCCGCCGTCGACATCGTCGTGGTCGACTCGGTGGCCGCCCTCACGCCACGGGCGGAGATCGAGGGGGAGATGGGGGATCTGGCGGTGGGCAGCCAGGCCCGTCTGATGAGCCAGGCGATGCGCAAGATCACCGGCAACATCGGCAAATCAGGGTGCACGGTGATCTTCCTCAACCAGCTGCGCCAGAAGATCGGCGTCACCTACGGCAACCCGGAAACCACCACCGGAGGCAACGCCCTGAAGTTCTATGCCTCGGTGCGTCTGGATATCCGCCGCATTCAGACGCTCAAGCGTGGCACCGAGGAATACGGAATCCGCGCCAAGGTGAAAGTGGCCAAGAACAAGGTGGCGCCCCCTTTCCGCATCGCTGAGTTCGACATCCTCTTCGGCCGCGGCATCAGCACGCTGGGCTGTCTGCTCGACCTGGCCGAGGAAACCGGCGTGGTGGTGCGCAAGGGGGCCTGGTACAGCTACAACGGCGACAACATCGGCCAGGGACGGGACAACACCATCACCTGGCTGGAGCAGAACCCCGACCAGTGCGCCGAGGTGGAGCGCCTGACCCGCCAGAAGCTCACGGAGGGGTCCGAAGTGACGTCCAACTCCATGAAGCCCCTGGCGGCCGCGGCCCGCTCGGCCGAGCTGCCGGCCCCGGCCGCCGGCTGACGACCGGGAGGAGCCTCAGGACCGGCGACTGGCCCGGAGCGCCACGCCGCTGTTGCCCGCCCCGGCCTCCACTGGGGCCGGGGCGGGCTCCTGCAGCACCTGGGCGACGCGCTGCAGCTCCTGGATGGCGTCAGCCCCTTCGAGCTTCACCAGTTCGTGGCCGTCGCGGGATTCCACCCAGCTGATGCCGAAGTCGGAAACCAGGAAGCGGACCATGTGGTTGGTGCCCAGGTTGGCCACAAAGGAGGCGCTGGAGCTCTCCTGCCCGTCGCCGCAGCTGTAGCAGGTAGCGGCCAGCCCACGCTTCTGGAGGCTGAGGGCCAGAGCGTCGAGGCTGAGCACCAGATCGCGAACGAGACAGCGGTATTGCTCGGCAAGACGGGGGAACATGGACGCGGACCGGAATATCCCTGGAGAATAAGGTTTTCTTCAGATTCTCGTGGGTGTAAATACCGATCCCCACACCGGATGTTCTTCGTCCCGGCCCAGCCAACTCTCCCGCTCAGCCGTCGGCCAGTGTCCACCAGCCAGCCGCCGGACCGATGAACCGCACCGTGACCCAGAAGATCACCAGGGCGGCGATCCCGATCCAGGCGCCCCGGGTGGTGATGGCCACGAAGCGGTCGGCCTGATTGCGGGTGAGCGGCAGCCAGGGGGCCAGCCGCGGGGAGTTGTCCACCTCCCCCGCCGCCCCGGGGCGGCTCTGCCGGGGGGGCAGGCCCTGGCTGTTGCGACGCCTGGCTTCGCCCATCGGTCTCTCACGCGCTCGTGAGGCAGGCTAAACAGGCCCCGGGCCGCTGCCGGCGCCGCCATCCCTGAGCCCCGATGCGGGGGCTGCTCAGTGCGGGGGGCGTCAGTGCGGCAGCAAGCGGCTCAATTGCAGCCAGGGATCGAGGGCGCTGAGCACCTGCCGGCCCCAGCTCCTGCCGCGCAGGCGCCCATCGAGGATGGCCAGACGCCCCCCGCTGCGGCGCAGACCCGCCACCCCCAGCTGCAGCCGGGTCAGGCCGTCGGGTAGCAGGCGCTCGCGGAACCAGTCACGACCCTGGCGCCGCAGGGCCTGCACCTGGGCGGCCGTGAGTGGATCCTCCAGGCTGGCGATCGGCAACAGCGCCACCACCACCTGACAGGGCAGGGGCAGGCACTGCTGATGGTCCAGCCACCAGCTCCAGCCGCAGCAGAGCACGCCGTTGGCTTCCGGGGCGGTGCTCTCCTGCACCACCCGGCTGCCGAATTCGGCGGCCAGGCCACTGGTGAGGGCCCGGCGCAGGGCCCCGTCGTCGAGCAGGATCACGGTCAGTCCCCCCTGCCCCAGCACCAGGCGGCGGCACTGCTCCAGCAGGTGCTGGCCGAAATGGGGACTGTTGGGCAGCGGCTGCCTGAGCGGGGCGAACAGGGGCAGCGGGTCGGCCAGGGGGGGATCCCCCAGCTCGACGCTCACCTGGGGGTTGAGTCCCAGCGGCTCGCCCGTCTGAACGGCGGGGCTGAGCTGACCGATCACCACGGCGCCGCGCTGCTCGAGCAGCCCATCGAGCACCGGCAGGGGCTCCAGGGGCTGGCGATGCAGGGTCCACTGCAACAGCCGGGGATCGCGCTGAGCCCAGCTGGTCCAGCGCTGGTTGCCGCTGGCCAGCCAGCGGGGCCAGGGTTGGGGCAGGGGCCCGAGCAGGGCCAGCAGCTGCCGCAGGGGGGCTTCGTCCTCCTCTGCCAGGGGCACCAGCCCGCTGGGACTGGGCGGATTCGCCAGCACCCGCCGGCTGAGCCTGGCGTGGAGCTCCAGCACGGCAGCGGCGGCGCTCGGCTGGGCCCGCTGCAACTGGTCCCAGTGGGCTGGCTCCAGCCGGATCGCCAGCGCCTCCCGGAGCTGTCCATCGAGCTGTTCGGCTTCGGGGATCACCAGCTGGCGGTCCCCGAGAGCGTCCCGTCGCCAGGCGGCCACGAGCTGATGGTGGCTGAGCAGCCACACCCTCGCCTCCCCCGGGTCCTCCCCCTCCAGACAGGGCAGGGCCAGCCCCGGGTCGGCGGCGAGCAGCCGCGGCAGCTCCAGCTGCAGCAGCCGCTGGCGCAGGGGGTCGCTCACCACCACCGCCAGGCGGCTGTCGCTGAGGGCCAGGGGCACCAGCAGGCTGATCAGCCAGCTCGTATCGGTGCCTGGAGCCAGCCGTACCAGGGTGTGGTCGCGGCGGCGCAGGCTCCGGCCCACCAGGCGGCTGAGAGTGAGATGGTGGGGCCAGCGCTGGCTGCCCTCGCGCTGCAGCAGGGCCTTGAGCTGGTGGTGGGCGCGGGCTTCGAGCATCCGCTGTCAGCCGGTGAGCGCGAATCGTAGGAAGCTGGCCCCAGGGCACTGCAGCCGTGATGACAACTTCCCCCTCCGCCGTCGCCGCCCCGCCAGCGGCGGCGGCCCTGCAGGGTCCGATCGGCCTGGTGGGCCTGGGTCTGATCGGCGGCTCCCTGGGGCTCGATCTACAGCGCTGCGGTCATCAGGTGCGGGCCCTGGTGCACCGTGCCGGCACGGCCGAGCGGGCCCGGCAGCGCGGCCTGGCCCAGGTGGTGGACACCGACGCCGCGGTGCTGGCCGGCTGCCGGCTGGTGGTGCTGGCCCTGCCCCTCGACCGTTTGCTGGATCCCTCCCCTGCCCTGGTGGCCGCCCTGCCCGCCGAGGCGGTGGTCACCGACGTGGGCTCGGTGAAGGAGCCGGTGCTGCGGCGCTGGCGCGGCCTACATCCACGTTTTGTGGCCAGCCACCCGATGGCCGGCAGTGCCGAGGCGGGGGTGGAGGCCGGCCGCGCCGATCTGTTCCGGGGCCGGCCCTGGGTGGCCACGCCGGCGGCCGGCGGGGATGGCCCTGCCCTGGCCGCTGTTCAGGCCCTGGCCGCGGCGGTGGGGGCCCGCTGGCTCACCTGTGATGCCGCCGCCCACGACCGGGCGGTGGCGCTGATTTCCCACCTGCCGGTGCTCACCAGCGCGGCCCTGCTGCTGGCCGCTGAGCAGGGGGCCGCCGGCGGCCCGCCGGAGTGGGACCTGCCCCGGTTGACCCGCGCCCTGGCCTCCAGCGGCTTCGCCGACACCACGCGGGTGGGTGGGGGCAACCCGGAGCTCGGGGTGCTGATGGCCCGCTGCAACCGGGAGGCACTGGCCGAGGCCCTGACGGGCTACAGGCACTGCCTTGAGCAGCTCGAGCAGCGGCTGGCGGCGGCCGACTGGGAGGGCCTGGAGGGAGAGCTGAGCCACTGCCGTGACCTGCGGCCGGAGTTTCTCTGAGGGGCCGGATCAGCGGGGCAGGGGAACCCTGATCAGGGCTCCAGGATCAGGGCTCCAGCTCGAGGGACAGGCCCCGGCTTGCCAGCAGCTGGCGGCTCGCGGTGAGGGCCGAGAGGCTCACACCCGCCGTGCCCTCCCCGGGGTAGATGGCATCGCCGCAGAGCCACAGGCCCCTCAGGGGGGTGCGGCTGGCCAGGCCGAAGGGACCGAAATTGCGTGGCCGCTGCCCCAGGCCGCCCACGAAGCCGAAGGGCCGGCTGGTCCAGCGGGCAAAACCCCGCGGCGTGGCCAGCTCGGCATGCAGCCAGGCCTCGCGCGGCAGGCCCAGGCCGCGCTCCAGTCCGGCCTGGATCGCGCGCAGGGCTTCGGCCTTGGCGGCGTCGTAGGCGCTGGCTTCCAGGGCGAACCAGGGCCGGGCGGGCGTGAACACGCTGGCGATCACCGTGGCCTGGCCCGCCGGCGCCCGGCCGTCACCCTCCTCGCTCACCGACACGAACAGGGAGCCCGGGCTGGTGCCGTTGAACTGCAGGTGATTGGGCACGGCGGCCGGCAGCGCCGGCCGCGGCACGGCCCCGTAGAGCACCAGGGCGCCGGAGGGATCGGCCAGCCCCTGCAGGCGGCGGCGGTAGCCCTGGGGCAGGCCATCACCCAACAGGTCCGGCAGGGCCTGGGGCGGGATGGCCAGCACCACGTCGCGGGCGAGCAGGGTGCTGCTGGGGCTCTGGCCGCCCCGGTTCACCGTCAGTTCCCAGAGGCCGGAGGCTGTCCGGCGCAGGCCGCTGAGCCGGTGCCGCAGCCGCAGCCGGCCCCCGGCCAGCTGCAGCGCCAGCTCCAGCTGGCCGCTGAGCGCCTGCATCGAGCCCTGGAGGTGCCAGAGGCCCAGGGGCTCCTGGGCCACGGCCAGCACGGTGGCGCCGTAGAGGGCGGCGGTGCGATCCGCCGGTTCCTGGGAGTAGAGCCGCAGTTGCAGATCCAGAAAGCGCCGCAGGCGCCGGTCGCCGCCGCAGCCGCACAGGGCCAGCAGATCGGCCACGGTGGAGGCAGCCAGCAGCGCTGAGGCCAGGTTGGCCGGCCCCAGGGCACGCAGCGTCCGCGCCAGGTCCCCGGGGCTGCGGGGCGGCAGCACCGGATCGCCGGCGGCGAAGCGCCAGTTGGCCCGGTGCAGAGCGGTGCAGAGCCGCCAGAACGGTTCGCTGCCGGGGAAGTGCCGCTGGCGCTCGGCCTGCCAGCGCTGGGGATCCCGCCACACATGCACCGGCTCGCCGCCGTCGTCGAGGTGCACCACACAGGCGGGATCCAGGGGGGTGGCAGCGGGAAGCGGCACCCCCAGGTGGCGGAACAGGCGGGCGTGGCTGCCGCCCGGTTCCAGCCCCGCCACCTGGGTGGCCCCCACATCGAAGGTGTAGGGACCGCGGCGGAAGGTGCCGGCGCAGCCGCCGCTCTGGTGGTGGGCCTCCAGCAGCTCCACCGCCAGCCCCGCACGGGCCAGCAGTGCCGCCGCCGACAGACCGGCGATTCCCGCACCCACCACCACCACATCGCGGGGGTCTTGCTGGCGGGCGTCAGCGCTGGGCAGCTCGCTCATCCCTCCCCGGGCAGCGGCAGCGCTGGACAAGCAGATCTGTGCATGCCGCCATGCTGGCAAGTGCTCCGCGCTGGACGCGCCGTGACGGCCTCCATCCAAGATCTGCTGGCCCCCTGGCTCGCCGAGCGGCTTGGGCTCAGCCTCCGGGCCATCGCTCCCGTGAGCGGTGGCTGTATCCATCGCGCCTGGTGCCTGCGCCTCGAAGGCGGCGAGCGGCTGTTCGCCAAGACCAACCAGGCCTCAGCCCTGGCGATGTTCGAGGCTGAGGCCACCGGCCTGCGGTCCCTGGCCCGCTGGGCCGAGCCTCCCCTGCGCGTGCCCGAGCCCCTGGCTGTCGGCCTGGCGGGTTCGCTGGCGGTGCTGCTGCTGCCCTGGCTGGAGCTCGATGGTGGCGCCGCTCAGGGTGCGAGCGGCTGGCGGGCCCTGGGAGCTGCCCTGGCCCAGCTGCACCGCCGCAGCTGCGGCGGCGAGAGCCGTGGCTATGGATTCGAGGCAGATAATTTTATCGGCTCAGCCCCCCAGATCAATACCTGGCACAGCGACTGGGCCACGTTCTTCGCAGCCTGCCGCCTGGCTCCCCAGTTCCGGCGCGCGGCGGCGGCGGGCCGCCCCCTGGCCGGGGCTGAGCGGCTGCTGGCCGAGTTGCCGGCCCTGCTGGGTAGCCACAGCTGCCGGCCCGCGCTGGTGCACGGGGATCTCTGGAGCGGCAACGCCGCCCTGCTGGCCAGCGGCGGCGGTGCCCTGTTCGATCCGGCCTGTCACTGGGCCGACCGGGAGGTGGATCTGGCCATGGCCCGGCTGTTCGGCGGCTTTCCGGCCGCGTTCTTCGCCGGCTACGAGGCATCCTGGCCGCTGCCGGAGGGGGCCGGGCAACGGCAGGAGCTGTACAACCTCTACCACCTGCTCAACCACGCCAACCTGTTCGGAGGCGGCTACTGGCACCAGAGCCAGGCCAGCCTCGATGGCCTGCTGCGGGGCGGGCCGGCGGGGTGAGCGTTCCCCTGCGGGTCAGCCCCTTGCCACTCAGCCCCTTGCCACTCAGCCCCTTGCCACTCAGCCCCTTGCCACTCAGCCCAGGTATTCCGAGCGCAGGGTCTGGATCCGGGACACCACCGCCTGGCGCTTCTCACCGGTGGTGAGGTTCGCCCAGCTCCAGCGGCCGACCACCACCAGCCCCAGCAACTCCAGCAATCCGGGCACGATCGGCAGCAGGTTGATGGTGTCCAGCACCCCCTTGATCAGGATCTGGGCCACGATCACCACCACCAGGATGCCCACCGCCTTGCTGATGCGGCCCATCTGGCTCCAGTCCACCTGGTCAAGCAACTCGTTGGCGCGGCCGAGGACTTCGCTGTAGCGCTCGCTGAAGGCGGAAGCGGCGTCACTCGCGGCGTCGCTCACGGCCTCAGGGCTGAGGCTGGCCTCCACGGCGGCGGCCGCATCGCTGACGACGCCGGTGTCGGCAGCGGTCTGGGCAGCGGATTCGGCCGCGCTGGAGGGGATGTCGCTCATGGGCCCGGATCGCACGCAATTGGCAATGGTTCATAAGGTATCGGGGTGGCCTGCTTTGCGCCAACTGCTGTGGCCTCGCCGCCATCGCTGCGCGCCCAGCTGCAGCGGATTCTTTCCGCGGCTGCACCGGAGGAGGGCTGTGCCCTGCTGCTCGGCACCAGGGATGAGACTGGTGGGCCCTGGCGGCTGCGACGGTTGTGGCCCTGCCTCAATGTGTGGCCGCGGCCGGCCGAGCGGCCCCGGCGCTTCGCCATCGATCCGCGGGAGCAGCTGCTGGCCCAGCGCTGGGGTCGGGAGCGGGGCCTGGAGGTGCTGGCCCATGCCCACAGCCATCCCCAGAGCCCCCCGGAACCCTCAGACACCGACCGCTGCCTGTGCGTGAAGCCAGCGCTGCTGCTGATTCAGGGACCCAACGGCGACCAGCGTCTCTGGTGGCTGGCCGACGACCGTGCCCCAGCCCTGCCGTTGCCGTGGAGAATGGAGCAGTGATCCGGCCTGCGGCACCCAGGGCCGCGACGTTCCCCGACGGCTCCCCATGCTCCCTCCTGACATCAGCGGCGTTCAGCTCAGCCCCGATGAGGTGGCCCGCTTTTCCCGCCATCTGATCCTGCCGGAGGTCGGCATGGAGGGCCAGAAGCGGCTCAAGGCCGCCTCGGTGCTGTGCGTGGGCACCGGTGGACTGGGCTCCCCCTTGCTGCTGTATCTGGCTGCCGCCGGCGTGGGCCGCATCGGCATCGTCGATTTCGACGTGGTGGATCACTCCAACCTGCAGCGCCAGGTGATCCATGGCACCAGCTGGGTGGGTAAGCCCAAGATCGAATCCGCCAAGGCCCGCATCCATGAGATCAATCCCCACTGCCAGGTGGATCTCTACGAGACGGCGCTCACCAGCGAAAACGCTCTGGCGATCATCGAGCCCTACGACATCGTCTGCGACGGTACCGACAACTTCCCCACCCGCTACCTGGTGAACGACGCCTGCGTGCTGCTGGGCAAACCGAACGTGTACGGCTCGATCTTCCGCTTCGAGGGCCAGGCCACGGTGTTCAACCTGGATGCAGATAGTCCCAACTACCGCGATCTGTTCCCCGAGCCGCCGCCGCCGGGCATGGTGCCCTCCTGCGCCGAGGGCGGCGTGGTGGGGGTGCTGCCCGGGATCATCGGCGTGATCCAGGCCACCGAAGCGGTGAAGATCATCACCGGCATCGGCACCACCCTCAGCGGCCGGCTGCTGCTCTTTGATGCCCTGGGCATGAAGTTCCGTGAGCTGAAGCTGCGGCCCAGTCCGGAACGGCCCGTGATCGACAAGCTGATCGATTACCAAGAGTTCTGCGGGGTGGGCGGCTCCGCCCCGGGCCAGGAGGAGGCTGGCTCGGTGCCCAGCATCACCGTGGCGGAGCTGAAAACTGTGATTGACGGCCAGCTGGAAGACATCCTGCTGCTGGATGTGCGCAACCCCCAGGAGGCCGACATCGCCGTGATTCCTGGTGCGGTGCTGATGCCACTCGACCGCATCGAGAGCGGCGAGGCGATTGAGGACGTGCGCCAGCTGGCAGCCGGCAGGAAGCTCTACGTGCACTGCAAGCTCGGCGGCCGCAGCGCTAAGGCCCTGCTCGCCCTGGGGCGTCACGGCATCGAGGGCATCAACGTGAGTGGCGGCATCGACGCCTGGAGCCAGCACGTGGATCCCCAGGTGCCGCGTTACTGATCAGTAGTCCACCCCGCGCTTGAGGTCGACCCCCCGCTCGGCGTAGTGCTTGTGGCACACCATCTCCGAGTGCACTGCGGCCAGGTCGAAATAGGCGGGGCGGTTCTTGCAGCGGCCCGTGAGGATCACCTCGGTGTCGGCCGGCTTGCGCAGCAGTGTCTGCACGATCGGTTCCACCGGCAGAAGCTCCAGGTCCACGGTGGGGTTGATCTCATCGAGGATCACCGTTTTGTATAGGCCGCTGGCAATCGCCGCCCGGGCGATCTCCCAGGCGCGCTCGGCCTCCACGTAGTCGATCGGCAGCTGCTGGCCCCGCCACACGATTGCGTCACGCCCGGAGCGCAGGTGATCCACCAGGTGCGGATAGCTCTCGCGCAGGGCGGCGATGGCGGCATCTTCGGTGTAGCCGCTGCCGCCCTTGAGCCACTGCAGGATCAGCACCCGGTGGCTCTTGTCCTGGCTGATGCCGCGGCCGATGGCCTGCAGGGCCTTGCCCAGGGCGCTGGTGCTCTTGCCCTTGCCCTCCCCCGTATAGATCTCGATGCCCTCCAGCCCCAGGGGCAACTCAGCGCTGCCCTCGCCCCCTGGCTCGCCGTGCTCCAGCCGACGCCGGTGGCCGCGCATCTCCGAGTGCAGATCGGCCAGCTGGATCAGCTGGGCCGGGGCGCCGCGGCCGGTGCAAATCACCTCCATCCCTTCGGGCTTGGCGGCCAGGGTGCGGCATACCTCTTCCACGTCCAGCAGGCCCAGATCGAGCACGGGGTTGAGCTCATCGAGCACCACCACCGAGTAGAGATCGGAGGCGATCGCGCCCTTGGCGATGTCCCAACCCCGCTGGGCCTCCTGGCGGTCGAAGCGGGTCACCTCCTCGGCGGTGAAGAAGTCGCCACGGCCAGTGCGCACCTGGTCGATGAGGTGGGGGAAGCCCTGCTGCAGGGCTTCGATGGCGCCGTCCTCGTCGTAGGTGCGGCCCGGCCCCTTGAGGAAGCGCAGCAGCAGCACCCGGGTGTGCTTCTGTTCGCAGATTCCCAGGCCGATGGTGCGCAGCACCACACCCAGGGCGGCCTGACTCTTGCCCTTGCCGTCGCCGTCGTAAACGTGCAACTGGCCGTGGGAGCGCTCGTCGCTGCGGGCGGCGGTGCGGATGCCGATCCCCCGGCCGGTGCCGCGAACGGCCTCCTGGCCGGTGCCGCCGACGGCCTCCCGGCCGGTGCCGCGACTGCTGCTCCGCTGCGGCGTGCCGGTGCTGCTGGAGCTCATGGCGCGGCATCGATGACCCCGATGCTACCCAGCCCGGCCGGTGATCCAGATGTCCACAGGGCCAGCGCTGACCCTGCCAGGATCGCCGCGGCCGCTGCCGGAAGCGCCGATGGCCTTCACCCTGCTCGATCCCCTGCCCGCCCCCCTGGAGCTGGGATTGGACAACCTGCGTGGTCTGATCGCCCAGCTGCCGCGGGTGCTGGTGGCCTACTCCGGCGGCGTGGACAGTGCCCTGGTGGCGGCCATCGCCATGGAGCAGCGGGGCCCGGCCGCCGAGGCCGTCACCGGCGTCTCGCCCGCCCTGGCCCCGCACCTGCGCCGCGAGGCCGCCCAGCAGGCCCGCTGGCTCGGCATCCGTCACCGGGAGATCCCCACCGCCGAGCTGGCCGATCAGGCCTACGCCGCCAACCCCCAGGAGCGCTGCTACGCCTGCAAGCGCGAGCTGCACAGCCTGCTGGCGCCGATCGCCGCCGGTGCTGGCGGAGCGGCGGTGCTCGATGGCGTCAACCTGGACGATCTGGGGGACCACAGACCTGGGATCCGGGCCGCCCGGGAGTTCGGTGTGCGCTCCCCTCTGGCCGAGCTGGGCATCGACAAGGCCGGCGTGCGTCAGCTGTCACGGGCCCTGGGCCTGCCCTGGTGGGACAAGCCAGCCCAGCCCTGCCTGGCCTCACGTTTTCCCTACGGCGAGCCGATCAGTGCCGAGCGCTTGCAGCGGGTGGCGGCGGCCGAAGCCTGGCTGTTGGAGCGGGGCTGGCGGGAGGTGCGGGTGCGCAGCCAGGGGCAGACCGCCCGGATTGAACTTCCCGCCCCCCAGCTGGGGGAAGCCCTGCGCCGCTGGGCCGAGCCCGCGGCCAGGGCCGAGCTGGTGAGCACGTTTCTGGAGCTGGGCTTCAGTGCGGTGGCCCTCGATCTGGAGGGCCTGGTGAGCGGCAAGCTCAACCGCGAGATCTGAGCCCCGGGGCTAGGCCGCCACCAGGGGCAGGCGCTCGGCGCCGGCGATGGCGGCTGGGGTTTCGCGGCGGAAGCTGGTGAGGCGGTGGC
>REEV01000079.1 GCA_007694915.1 Cyanobium sp. PLM2.Bin73
GAACGCAGAGCAGAACGCACAGCTGAGCGCCACAGGCTCCCAGCAGCGAAGGAGGTGTTCGGGCGTTTTCGAGTTCTGTACACGCTGTACAGAACTCGACCATCTCCGCTGAGGTTGCAGCGTCGGCCGCGCCTGCACCACCAGTAAGGCAGCCGCCGCCAGCCTTCACCTCGGCCCCACCCGGGAGGTCCTGCTCGACAACTTGTGAAGGAACCCCCCGGGCGGCCCCTGGCGGCCGGGAGCCCCATGTGAGAATCCCGGAAATCGACCGGCCGGCCTGGCCCCAGCCGTTCCCCAGCGCTGATCCATGCAGATCCTCAACACCCTCACCGTTCTGGCCCTGGTGGTGGCGTCGTTCGCCCTGATCGTGGCGGTGCCGGTGCTCTACGCCAGCAGCGAGGACAGCGGCCGCTCCAACCGCCTGATTCTGCTGGGCGGCATCGCCTGGCTGGTGCTGGTGCTGGTGAACTGGGGCATGAGCCTCTTCGTGGTCTGAGGCGGGCCGGGCCGTCGGCAGCTTCTAGGCTCGTCCCATCTGATCTGCGCCACGGCAGTGGCGGGTGCCCGTGGCCACATTCGAGGGCGATTTCCAAGGTGCTGCCGGCCTGCGCCTGGCGATCGTGGTGGCCCGCTTCAACGACCTGGTGACGGGCAAGCTGCTCAGTGGCTGCCTCGACTGTCTGCACCGCCACGGCATCGAAACCAGCGCCGGCAGCAGCCAGCTGGATGTGGCCTGGGTGCCGGGCAGCTTCGAGATCCCTCTGGTGGCCCAGAGGCTGGCGGCCAGCGGCCGCTACCAGGTGGTGATCACCCTGGGGGCCGTGATCCGCGGCGACACCCCCCACTTCGACGTGGTGGTGGCCGAGGTGAGCAAGGGGGTGGCGGCGGTGAGCCGCTCAACGGGCGTGCCGGTGATCTTCGGGGTGCTCACCACCGACACCATGCAGCAGGCCCTGGAGCGGGCCGGAATCAAGAGCAACCTGGGCTGGAGCTACGCCCTGCAGGCGATCGAGATGGGCGCCCTCATGGCCGCCCTGCCTGCCTGACCAGCAGTTGCTGGGTGCCCACCTGGCGGAAGCCGAGCTGCTCGTAGAACCCGGCGCTGTTGGTGGTCATCAGGTACACCCGCTCCACGCCGCGCACGCGCGGGTGGCTGAGCAGGCCCTCCACCACCTGGCGGCCGAGGCCGCGGCCCTGCAGGTCGCCGGCCACCACCACATCCCAGAGCACTGCGCGGGCCTCGCCATCACTGCTGGCCCGCCCGAAGCCCACCAGCCGCTTGCCCCGCCACAGACTCACCACCACCGGGCTGCCCCCCAGCAGCCGGCGCAGCTGGGCGTAGCTGCGCTCGCGGGCCCAGAAGGCGTGGTGGTTGAACAGGCGTTGCAGCTTCAGTAGCCCCCGGGTGGGGCGCAGGCCGGGGCCGAGGCCGAGCCAGCGCAGGCCGGGGGCGCCGGGGGCGTGACGCAACAGACGGATCGCGGCCATCAGGGGCGACGGATGGCAGCATCCTCCCAGGCATGTGGGACCCCTTCGTGTTGCCCCGTGGTCGGGCCGGGTGCCCCAGCTTCAGGTGCCCCACCTTGAGGCAGCCATAAGCTCCTCCACCAGCCTCGGTAGGCTGCCAGTAACGCCCTGGTAGCCGTTCTCACCATGCTCAAGCTCCTGCTGGGTGATCCCAATGCCCGCAAGCTGAAGCGCTACCAGCCCCTGGTTTCCGATATCAACCTGCTCGAGGAGGAGATCGCCCCCCTCTCCGACGACGAGCTGCGCACCCTCACCGGCGAGTTCCGCCAGAAGCTGGAGAAGGTGCGCGAGGCCGGTGGCGACGTCGTGGCCGTGCGCGCCCGCGAGCGGGCCGTGCTCGATGAGCTGCTGCCCCAGGCCTTCGCCGTGGTGCGCGAGGCCGGCAAGCGCGTGCTCGGCCTGCGCCACTTCGACGTGCAGCTGATCGGCGGCATGGTGCTGCACGACGGCCAGATCGCCGAGATGAAGACCGGCGAGGGCAAAACGCTGGTGGCCACCCTGCCCAGCTACCTCAACGCCCTCACCGGCCGCGGCGTGCACGTGGTCACGGTGAACGACTACCTGGCCCGCCGCGACGCCGAGTGGATGGGCCAGATCCACCGCTTCCTGGGCCTCTCGGTGGGTCTGATCCAGCAGGACATGACGCCCCCCGAGCGGCGAGCCAACTACGCCTGCGACATCACCTACGCCACCAACAGCGAGCTGGGCTTCGACTACCTGCGCGACAACATGGCCACCGACATCGCTGAGGTGGTGCAGCGCGAGTTTCAGTACTGCGTGATCGACGAAGTCGACTCGATCCTCGTCGACGAGGCCCGCACCCCCCTGATCATCTCCGGCCAGGTGGAGCGGCCCCAAGAGAAATACCAGAAGGCGGCGGAGGTGGCCGCCACCCTGGTGCGGGCGGCGGAGCTGGGCAAGGACGGCATCGACCCCGAGGGCGACTACGAGGTGGATGAGAAGCAGCGCAGCTGCACCCTCACCGACGAGGGCTACACCAAGGCCGAGCAGCTGCTGGGGGTGAGCGACATGTTCGATCCCGCCGATCCCTGGGCCCACTTCATCACCAACGCCCTCAAGGCCAAGGAGCTGTTCATCAAGGACGTGAACTACATCGTGCGCGGTCGGGATGCGGTGATCGTCGATGAGTTCACCGGCCGGGTGATGCCGGGCCGGCGCTGGAGTGACGGCCAGCACCAGGCGATCGAGGCCAAGGAGGGCCTGCCGATCCAGCCCGAAACCCAGACCCTCGCCTCGATCACCTACCAGAACTTCTTCCTGCTCTACCCCCGCCTGGCCGGCATGACCGGCACCGCCAAAACCGAAGAGGTGGAGTTCGAGAAGACCTACAAGCTCGAGGTCACCGTGGTGCCCACCAACCGGCCCCGGGCCCGCTCCGACTGGAGCGATCAGGTGTACAAGAGCGAAACCGCCAAGTGGCGCGCCGTGGCCGCCGAAACCGCCGACGTGCACGGCGTCGGGCGGCCGGTGCTGGTGGGCACCACCAGCGTGGAGAAGTCGGAGCTGCTCTCGGCCCTGCTGGCCGAGCAGCGCATCCCCCACAACCTGCTCAACGCCAAGCCCGAGAACGTGGAGCGGGAGGCCGAGATCGTGGCCCAGGCCGGCCGTGCCGGCGCCGTGACCATCGCCACCAACATGGCCGGCCGCGGCACCGACATCATCCTCGGCGGCAACGCCGACTACATGGCCCGCCTCAAGCTGCGCGAGGTGCTGCTGCCCCTGCTGGTGCGCCCCGAGGACGGCCACCGCCCGCCGGTGCCCCAGCAGCGCAGCCAGGCCGCCGGCGGTTTCGGCAACGGCGCCAAGGGCACGGGCGGCGCCGGCGCCCCCAGCGAGGCCCGCGCCATCGGGGCCCTCTACCCCTGCGACCTCAGCCCCGACACCGACCAGGCCCTCACCAGCCTGGCCCGGGAGCTGGTGAAGGCCTGGGGCGACCGCCAGCTCAGCGTGCTGGAGCTGGAGGACCGCATCGCCCAGGCGGCCGAGAAGGCCCCCACCGACGACCCCCAGATCCAGGGCCTGCGCACACTGATGGCGGGGGTGCGCGCTGAATACGAAGCGGTGACCAAGGCCGAGGAGCAGCAGGTGCGCGAGGCAGGCGGCCTGCACGTGATCGGCACCGAGCGCCACGAATCCCGCCGCGTGGACAACCAGCTGCGAGGCCGCGCCGGCCGTCAGGGCGACCCCGGCTCAACCCGCTTCTTCCTCTCGCTGGAAGACAACCTCCTGCGCATCTTCGGCGGCGACCGCGTGGCCGGCCTGATGAATGCCTTCCGGGTGGAGGAGGACATGCCGATCGAATCGGGCATGCTCACCCGCTCGCTGGAGGGGGCCCAGAAGAAGGTAGAAACCTACTACTACGACATCCGCAAGCAGGTGTTCGAGTACGACGAGGTGATGAACAACCAGCGCAAGGCCGTGTACACCGAGCGTCGCCGGGTGCTGGAGGGCCGTGAGCTCAAGGCCCAGGTGATCGGCTACGGCGAGCGCACCATCGACGACATCGTCGAGGCCTACGTGAACCCCGATCTGCCGCCCGAGGAGTGGGACCTGGATCGGCTGGTGGGCAAGGTGAAGGAGTTCATCTACCTGCTCGAGGACCTCGAGCCCGACCACGTGCGCGGCCTGTCGATGGAGGAACTCAAGGCCTTCCTGCAGGAACAGATGCGCAACGCCTACGACATCAAGGAGGGCCAGATCGAGGCCCAGCGGCCGGGGCTGATGCGCGAGGCCGAGCGCTTCTTCATCCTCCAGCAGATCGACACCCTCTGGCGGGAGCACCTGCAGGCCATGGACGCCCTGCGCGAATCCGTGGGCCTGCGCGGTTACGGCCAGAAGGATCCTCTGATCGAATACAAGAACGAGGGCTACGACATGTTCCTGGAGATGATGACCCAGATGCGCCGCAACGTGATCTATTCCATGTTCATGTTCCAGCCGGCCCCGGCCCGCCAGGGCGCCACTGCCTGACGTCAATCTGCCTGACGTCAACCCACCTAGCTCGTCGACCCCGGGCTGTCGCCCAGGAACTCCAGGATCTCCCGGTCGCGCAGGTTCTGGGCCAGGCCGCCGCAGGGCTGGTGCAGCGGCCGGCCGGCGGCAATCTCCTGCAGGCAGGCCTGGGTGCGGGCCAGCTCGCTCTCCAGGGCGTCGATGCGCTCCATCAGGTTGCGGATCACCCGCGCCTCGGTGTCGGGCAGGGCCGAGTGGGCCAGCGGATCCACGCGCACGCCGCTCTGGTGCACCACCCGCCCCGGGATGCCCACCACCGTGCAGTTCGGCTCCACGTCGCTCAGCACCACTGAGCCGGCGCCGATGCGGGTGTTGGCCCCCACCGTGATCGCCCCCAGCACCTTGGCGCCGGCGCCAACCACCACGTTCGGCGCCAGGGTGGGGTGGCGCTTGCCGTGGGCCTTGCCCGTGCCCCCCAGGGTCACCCCCTGATACAGCAGGCACTGATCGCCGATCTCGGCCGTCTCGCCGATCACCACCCCCATGCCGTGGTCGATGAACACCCCGTGGCCGATCCGCGCCCCGGGGTGGATCTCCACGCCCGTGAGCAGGCGCCCCAGCTGGCTGAGCATCCGCGCCGCCAGCGGCAGGCGCAGCCGCCAGAGGCTGTGGCTGAGCCGGTGCAGCATCAGGGCATGCAGCCCCGGATAGCAGAGCAGGATCTCCAGCGGCCCACGGGCGGCGGGATCCCGCTCCTGGATGATCGCCAGGTCGGCGCGGATGGCCTTGAACATGGAGGCATCCTGGCGGAGCGGTCGTCCGTTTGACCGTGGGGCCCGCCTGGGCCTGTTTGACCGTGGGGCCCGCCGTCAGGCATGATCGCTTCGCCGACGGGCCGAGCCCCCAGGCGGGTGCGGCGTTCAGCGCTGGCCGTGCGGATGTAGCTCAGTGGTAGAGCATCTCCTTGCCAAGGAGAGGGTCGAGAGTTCGAATCTCTTCATCCGCTTGTCTTGAATCCGGCCGCCATCAGGCGGCCACCAGTAGGCCGATCTCTTTGCGCAGTTCGTCGATGGTGACGGCGCCCAGGTAGCTTTGGGCGCAGTGCACCACCGGCAGGCGCATCAGCTGGCCCCGGTTCTGGCGCAGGCTCTGCTCCACCAGCGGCAGGCTGGGCCGGTCGCAGAGCACGTGGCTGGAGGCCCGCAGCAGGGCCAGTAGGCGGCTGCCGGTGTCCGGGTTGGCGGTCATCACCAGCAGCTCGTTGCCGCGCAGGCTGTGCAGGATCACCTCGGCCGCTCGCAGGATGCCGGGGCTGATGCTCACCAGCCCCACGCAGCTGCCGGTGCGCAGCTCCTTGAGCAGGTCGAGCTCGTGGCGGAAGTCGTTGAGGTCCACCGGCACCGCCCGCACCCCGTGGCGGCGGGCGATCTCCTCCACTGGCTGCAGGAAATAGCGGCTGGTCACCACCGTGCCGTTGTTCGACTGCTCCAGCACCCCCTCCAGCTCCTCCATCGGCACAACCTCCACCGGCACCTCCAGCTTGGGGGTGAGCTCCTCGGCGATCAGCAGCGAGGCGCCCAGGTCTTCCCGCGGGGTGCTCACCAGCACCCGGGCGCCGCAGCGCAGCCGCCAGTCGATCTCGCGGGTGAGCAGGTCGCGGGTCTGCTGCAGGGTGCAGCCGGCCTGCAGCAGGCCGTCCACGCTCTGGCGCACCTCCCGCTCGATGTCGGGCAGCACCCGGTTGCGGGGGCCCGGCGGCGGCTTGATCTGGCGTGGCTTCTGCTGATCGCGCACGTAGATGCCCGAGCCGGCCATGGCCTCCACCACGCCGTCGGTCTCCAGCTGGCGGTACACCTTGCTGATCGTGTTGCGGTGCAGGCCCGTCTGCATCGCCAGCTGGCGGGTGCTGGGCAGGCGGTGGCCCGGCGGGTAGTGCCGGGCCGCGATCGCGAAGCAGATCTGGTTGTACAGCTGGGTCGACGCCGGAATGTCGCTGTCCTGCTGGATGTGAAATCGCACGCCGCGCCGGGCCTCGGTTCGGGCTCACCATACGGAGCAAATCCGGCGGGGACAATCCCCCTGTTGGCATAGGCAGCTGTGCCGGTTCAGGGCCAGTTGGCGCTCTTCCAGACTGGCCTCACCCCGCCCGCTTGCCCATGTCGTCCGCTGTGACCGCCGGCTGGCGGGAGCTGAAGCCCGCCGGCGGCCCGCGCCTGCGCTGCTGGTGGGCGCGGCCGGTCCAGCAGCCACCCCGGGCCGCCGTGCTGGTGCTGCCGGAAGTGTTCGGCCTCAACGCCTGGGTGCGGGGCGTGGCCGAGCGCCTGGCCGCCGAGGGCTACGGCGCCCTGGCGCTGCCGATCTTCGCGCGCACCGCCCCCGATCTCGATGTGGGCTACGACGAGGCCGGTCTGGCGGCGGGCCGCGAGCACCGCGACCAGGTGAGCGCCGCCGGCTTCCTCGCCGATGCCCGCGCCGCCATCGCCTGGCTGCGGGCCCAGCCGGGCCTGAACCGGCCCGTGGGCTGCGTGGGCTTCTGCTTCGGCGGCCACCTGGCGCTGCTGGCGGCCACCCTGCCCCAGGTGGCGGCCTGCTGCGACGCCTACGGCGCCCGGGTGTCCAGCTTCCGCCCCGGCGGCGGCGAGCCCACCCTGGCGGTGGTGCCCGAGATCCCCGGCCACCTGCTCTGCCTGGTGGGCGATCAGGATCCGCTGATGCCCCCCGAGGAACGCCGGGTCATCGCCGCCGCCCTGGCCGCCGATGCTGCCCGCCGCCCCCAGCTGGAGCGCCAGCTGATCGTGGCCCCCGGCGCCGGCCATGGCTTCTTCTGTGAGGCCCGCCCCGACTATCATCCCGAGGCCGCGGCCCAGGGCTGGCAGGCCCTGCTCGAGCTGTTCAGCCGCCGGCTCTGAGGGCTGCCGGCTGGCGGCCGTGGCTCAGGCCTCGGCGGGGCTGGCGGCCGGTGTTGCTGCGGAAGGTGCCGCGGTGGCGGCGGGTGCGCTGGTGGCCGGCGCGCTGGCTGGGGCCGCGGCCGGGTCGGGCTTGCTCTTGTGGCGGGTGACGGTCTTGCCGCCGCCGCCATCGCCGGCCGGGGCCTTGAGGCTGGTTTTGCGCGGGCTTAGGAACATGATCATGTTGCGGCCCTCGCGCTTGGGGGGCTGCTGGATCTCGGCCGCCGCCTCCAGATCCTTGGCCATGCGCTTGAGCAGCACTTCCGCCAGGGCCGTGTGCTGGATCTCCCGGCCGCGGAAGATCACCGTGCACTTCACCTTGTCGCCGGCCTTGAGGAAGCGGGTGGCCTGACCGATGCGCACGTCGTAGTCGTGCTGGTCGATCTTGTAGCGCATCTTCACCTCTTTGACTTCGGTTTGATGCGATTTCTTCTTGGCCTCCTTGGCCTTCTTCTCCTGCTCAAACTTGTATTTGCCGTAGTCCATGATCCGGCACACAGGCGGATCGGCCTTCTCGCTCACCAGCACCAGGTCGAGCTCCCGGTCTTTCGACACGCTCAGGGCCTCGTCTCTGCTGATCACGCCCAGTTGACTGCCGTCGAAATCCACCACCCGCAGCTGGGGGTAGCTGATGCGTTCGTTGATGTTGGGAAGCTCCCGCACGGGAGCACGGCGGTCAAAACGGGGACGGGGTGGCATTCAGGCGTTGGGTAGGTGTCGAAGGGTTGGATGTCTGCCTTCACCCTAGACGCCCCTCGATCTCCGGCAATGCCTGCTGCAGCTGCCCGTCCGTGTCGCTGGCGCTCAGCCACAGGGGCCGGTGCTGACGTCGGAACCAGGTGCGCTGACGCTTGGCGAACTGCCGCGTCCGCTGGGCGGTGAGGGCCACGGCGGCGCCGCGCTCCAGCTCGCCGGCCAGCAGGCGCCGGGCCTCGCCGTAGCCGATCGTGTCCAGCAGCGGCAGGTCGGCGCCGTGGCGCGCGATCAGGGCCGCCGTTTCCTCCACCAGTCCGCCCGCGTACAGGGCTTCGGTGCGGCGCTCGATGCGCTGGCGCAGATCGCGCGGATTCAGGCCCAGCTCCAGCACCCGCCAGCTCGGCGGTTCGCTGCCCTGCTGCACCGAGAGCGGGCGGCCGGTGGCGTACAGCACCTCCAGGGCCCGCTGGGTGCGCACCGCGTCGGCGGGGGCGATGCGGGCGGCGGCCTGGGGGTCGGCCCCGCTGAGCAGCTGGTGGCAGACGGGCTGGCCCAGGGCCTCCAGCTGCCGGCGCAGACCGGGCTGGGGCGGCACCGCCGGCGGCCGCAGGCCCTGGGTGAGGGCCTTGATGTAAAGCCCGCTGCCCCCCGCCAGCAGGGCCAGCGGCGGCCCGCTGCGCGGCCGGGCCAGTTCGGCGGCGATCGCGGCCTCGCCCAGGGCGCAGAACTCCTGCAGGTTGATCGGCTGCTGCGGCTCGCGCAGGTCGAGCAGCTCGTGGCGGGCGGCGGCCCGCTGGGTCGGGGTGGGCTTGGCGGTGCCCACGTCCATGCCCCGGTAGAACTGGCGCGAGTCCACGTTCAGCACCGCCAGGTCGAGGGCCTGGGCCAGGGCGATGGCCAGGTCGGTCTTGCCGCTGGCCGTCGGGCCCAGCACCACGATCACCAGGGGGTCGCCGCTGCCCATCCACCCACCCTGCCAGGCCGTGCGGCGGTGGTAGATTGCCGCTCTGAGAAGGGATCTCGCCGGCAGCGGCCGCCGGTTCCGCCGGCAGCGCCAGCCGGTTCCATGCCTGATCCCCCGGGAATTCCCTTCCGCATGAGCGAAGCCACAAAAGTTCAGAACGACTACGGCGCCGAGCAGATCCAGGTGCTCGAGGGCCTGGAGCCGGTGCGCAAGCGCCCGGGGATGTACATCGGCTCCACCGGGCCCCGGGGCCTGCATCACCTCGTCTACGAGGTGGTGGACAACTCCGTGGACGAGGCCCTGGCGGGCCACTGCGACCAGATCCTGGTGGTGATCCACGCCGACGGATCCTGCGGCGTCACCGACAACGGCCGCGGCATCCCCACCGACGTGCACCCGCGCACCGGTCGCAGCGCCCTGGAGACGGTGCTCACCGTGCTGCACGCCGGAGGCAAGTTCGGCTCCGGCGGCTACAAGGTGTCCGGCGGCCTGCACGGCGTGGGCGTGTCGGTGGTCAACGCCCTCTCGGAATGGGTGGAGGTCACCGTTCATCGCGCCGGCCAGGAGCACCGCCAGCGTTTCGAGCGCGGGGCGCCCATCGGCAGCCTCCGCTCCAGTCCCGCCGCCGCGGGCGAGCAGGAGCGCACCGGCACCGCCGTGCGCTTCCTGCCCGACCACGAGATCTTCAGTGGCGGGATCGAGTTCGACTACCAGACCCTGGCCGCCCGCCTGCGCGAGCTCGCCTACCTCAATGGGGGCGTGCGGGTCGTGTTCCGCGATGAGCGTGCTGCCGCCCGCAACGAGGGCGGGGAGCCCCACGAGGAAACCTATTTCTACGAAGGCGGCATCCGCGAATACGTCGCCTACATGAATGCGGAGAAGGATCCGCTGCACCGCGACATCATCTACGTGAACGCCACCAAGGACGGCGTGCAGGTGGAGGCGGCCCTGCAGTGGTGCGTGGATGCCTACTCCGACAGCATCCTCGGCTTCGCCAACAACATCCGCACCGTCGACGGAGGCACCCACATCGAGGGCCTCAAGACGGTTCTCACCCGCACCCTCAACGCCTTCGCCAAGAAGCGCGGCAAGCGCAAGGAGGCCGATTCCAACCTGGCCGGTGAGAACATCCGCGAGGGCCTTACGGCCGTGCTCTCGGTGAAGGTGCCGGAGCCGGAATTCGAAGGCCAGACCAAGACCAAGCTCGGCAACACCGAGGTGCGCGGCATCGTTGACACCCTGGTGGGGGAAGCCCTGGCTGAATTCCTGGAATTCAACCCCTCGGTGATCGACCTTATCCTCGAGAAGGCGATCCAGGCCTTCAACGCAGCCGAGGCCGCCCGCCGTGCCCGCGAGCTGGTGCGCCGCAAGAGCGTGCTCGAGAGCTCCACCCTGCCCGGCAAACTGGCCGACTGCTCTTCCCGCGATCCCTCCGAATCGGAGATCTACATCGTGGAGGGCGATTCGGCCGGCGGCTCCGCCAAGCAGGGCCGCGATCGGCGCTTCCAGGCGATCCTGCCCCTGCGCGGCAAGATCCTCAACATCGAGAAGACCGACGACGCCAAGATCTACAAGAACACCGAGATCCAGGCGCTGATCACGGCCCTGGGCCTCGGGATCAAGGGCGAGGAATTCGACGAGAAAAACCTGCGCTATCACCGCATCGTGATCATGACTGACGCCGATGTGGACGGTGCCCACATCCGCACGCTCATCCTCACGTTCTTCTTCCGTTACCAGAAAGCTCTGGTGGAGGGTGGCTACATCCACATCGCCTGTCCGCCTCTCTACAAGGTGGAGCGGGGCAAGAACCACACCTACTGTTACAACGAAGGCGAGCTCAAGAAAACGATTGAGTCGTTTGGCGAGAAGGCCAATTACACGATTCAGCGCTTCAAGGGTCTGGGGGAAATGATGCCCAAGCAGCTGTGGGAAACCACCATGGATCCCAGCACGCGCACGATGAAGCGGGTGGAGATCGAAGATGCCCTCGAGGCCGATCGCATCTTCACGATCCTGATGGGTGACAAGGTGGCGCCCCGCCGCGAATTCATCGAAGCCCACAGCGCCGAGCTCGATCTAGCCCAGCTCGACATCTGATGCCAGCGCCCGCCACCCGCGTGACGCCTGCTCCCTGGCGCGTGGCGGCCCTGCTCGGCTTTGCCCTGGTGGCTCCGGCCGGCCTGCCGGCCGGTGGGGCCGACTGGCGCCTGCCGGAACTGCGCCGCCGCCAGAGCAGCCGCGAGCCCCTGCTCTCAGTGGTGCCCCAGGCCCTGCGCTGCGCTCCGCGCCACCAGGCACCCGCGATCAGCACCACCGCCACCGGGGTGCCCCTGCGGGTGCTGCGCCGCTGGCAGCAGCCCGGCGGCGAGCGCTGGCTGCAGGTTGAACTGCCCACCGCCAGTGGCCTGCGCCGGGGCTGGCTGGCCGGCTGAATCCAGGCCCCGGCCCTGCCCGCTCAGGCCGCCAGGGCCGCCTCGATGGCCGCGGTGAGTTCGGCCCCGTCCGGCTCCACGGCGCTCTTGAAGCGGGCCAGCACCGTGCCGTCCTTGCCGATCAGGAACTTCTCGAAGTTCCAGGCCACATCCCCGGCGGGCTCCACCTGGGTGAGGGTGCTGTAGGGCTCGGTCTTGGCGCCGCTGGCGTGCACCTTGTCGAACAGCGGGAAATCGGCGCCGTAGGTGCTGGAGCAGAACTGCTGGATCTCCGGCAGGCTGGCGGGCTCCTGGCCACCGAAGTCGTTGCAGGGGAAGCCCAGCACCGTGAAGCCGCGGGGGCCGTAGGTGTCCTGGAGCTTCTGCAGCCCGGTGTACTGGCGGGTGAAGCCGCAGCGGCTGGCCACATTCACGATCAGCAGCACCTGGCCGCCCCAGTCCCCCAGGCGCCGCTCGCTGCCGCGGCTGTCGCGCACCACCACATCACTCACAGTCAGGGCCATCGGGGGCATTGGGTTCAGATCCCCGGACGCTAGCTCTCGGATTCCTGGTGCCTCCCCCGCGGCGGCCCATAAACTCTCAGGGCCCTGACAGCTGGCGATGGGCGAGGCGAACGGCGTGCTGGTGCCTGAGATGGTGGCCCGCCAGCTGGAGACACTGCTGGAAGCGGGCAATTACGACGGCGCCAAGCTGCTGCTGCAGCCGGTGCAGGAGGTGGACGCGGCCGAGGCGATCGGCGGGCTGCCGCGCACCCTGCAGGCCCTGGCCTTCCGCCTCCTGCCCAAGGATGAGGCGATCGCGGTCTACGAATACCTGCCGGTCGATGTGCAGCAGTCGCTGCTGGAGCGGCTGCGCTCCGGCGAGGTGCTGGAGCTGGTGGAGGCGATGTCGCCGGACGACCGGGCGCGGCTGTTCGATGAGCTGCCGGCCAAGGTGGTGCGGCGGCTGCAGGCCGAGCTGAGCCCGGCGGAGCGGCGGGTCACGGCCCAGCTGCTGGGCTACGCGCCGGAAACGGCCGGCCGGTTGATGACCACCGAGTTCATCGACCTGAAGGAATTCCACAGCGTTGCCCAGGCCCTGGAGCTGGTGCGCCGCCGGGCCCGCGACACCGAAACCATCTACGCCCTCTACGTCACCGACGGCGCCCGCCACCTCAGCGGCATCCTGTCGCTGCGGGATCTGGTGGTGGCCGATCCCGACGCCCGCATCGGTGAGGTGATGACGCGGGAGGTGATCAGCGTGCGCACCGACACCGACCAGGAGGAGGTGGCCCGCGCCATCCAGCGCTACGACTTTCTGGCCATGCCGGTGGTGGACCGGGAGCAGCGCCTGGTGGGGATCGTCACCGTGGATGACGTGATCGACGTGATCGAGCAGGAGGCCACCCGCGACATCTACGCCGCCGGCGCGGTGCAGGCCGGCGATGAGGACGACTACTTCCAGAGCAGCCTGTTCACCGTGGTGCGGCGGCGGGTGGTGTGGCTGATGGTGCTGGTGGTGGCCAACAGCCTCACCTTCGCCGTGATTGCCCGCGAGGAGGAGATCCTCAGCCGCGTGGTGGTGCTGGCGGCCTTCATCCCGTTGCTGATCGACACCGGCGGCAACGTGGGCGCCCAGAGCTCCACGGTGGTGATCCGCGGCCTCAGCACCCAGCAGTTGCTGGTCAACGGCCGCCGCGTCACCGTGCTGCGGGAGGCGCTGGCGGGCCTGATCCTCGGCCTGATGATGCTGGTGGTGGTGGTGCCCTGGGCCTGGCAGCTGGGCGGTGAACCGATGGTGGCCTGGGCCACCGGGATCAGCCTGCTGGCGATCTCGGTGCTGGCGGCCACCGCCGGCTCGGCCCTGCCGCTGCTGTTTGCCCGGCTCGGCTTCGATCCGGCGCTGATGTCGGCGCCCTTCATTACCACCGCCGTGGATGTGGTGGGGGTGTTCATCTACCTGCGCGTGGCCCGCCTGCTGCTGCCGGCGTTGGCGGGAGGTGCGGCATGAGCCCCTCCGCCCTGGGCAACGCCACCCCTGGTCAGCCCACGCCGGTGGCCGAGCTGGTGGCTGGCCAGCTCAAGGCCCTGCTGGAGGCCGGCAACTACGACGGCGCCAAGCTGCTGCTGCAGCCGGTGCAGGAGGTGGACGCGGCCGAAGCGATCGTGGCCCTGCCGCGCACCCTGCAGGCCCTGGCCTTCCGGCTGCTGCCCAAGGACGAGGCCATCGATATCTATGAGTACATGCCGGTGGACGTGCAGCAGTCGCTGCTGGAGCGGTTGCGCTCCGGTGAGGTGCTGGAGCTGGTGGAGGCGATGTCGCCGGACGACCGGGCGCGGCTGTTCGATGAGCTGCCGGCCAAGGTGGTGCGGCGGCTGCAGGCCGAGCTGAGCCCGGCGGAGCGGCGGGTCACGGCCCAGCTGCTGGGCTACGCGCCGGAAACGGCCGGCCGGTTGATGACCACCGAGTTCATCGACCTGAAGGAATTCCACAGCGTTGCCCAGGCCCTGGAGCTGGTGCGCCGCCGGGCCCGCGACACCGAAACCATCTACGCCCTCTACGTCACCGACGGCGCCCGCCACCTCAGCGGCATCCTGTCGCTGCGGGATCTGGTGGTGGCCGATCCCGACGCCCGCATCGGTGAGGTGATGACGCGGGAGGTGATCAGCGTGCGCACCGACACCGACCAGGAGGAGGTGGCCCGCGCCATCCAGCGCTACGACTTTCTGGCCATGCCGGTGGTGGACCGGGAGCAGCGCCTGGTGGGGATCGTCACCGTGGATGACGTGATCGACGTGATCGAGCAGGAGGCCACCCGCGACATCTACGCCGCCGGCGCGGTGCAGGCCGGCGATGAGGACGACTACTTCCGCAGCAGCCTTTTCTCGGTGGCCCGGCGCCGGGTGGTGTGGCTGCTGGTGCTGCTGGTGGCCAACTCCGGCACCTCGGCGGTGATCGCCGGCCAGGAGCGGGTGCTCGAGCAGCTGGTGCTGCTGGCCGCCTTCATTCCCCTGCTCATCGGCACCGGCGGCAACGTGGGTGCCCAGAGCTCCACGGTGGTGATCCGCGGTCTGAGCACCGAGCGCATTCACCAGTTGGGCCTGGGCAAAGCCGTGGTGCGTGAAACCGTTGCCGGCGCCTTGCTGGGGCTGCTGCTGGCCCTGGTGGTGCTGCCCTGGGCCTGGACGAGCGGCGGGCCGCTGGTGGCTGGTGCCGTGGCCGTGAGCCTGCTGGCGATCAGCATCCTGGCGGCCACCGCCGGCGCCACCCTGCCGCTGTTGTTCGAGCGCCTGAAGCTGGATCCGGCCCTGATGTCGGCGCCCTTCATCACCACGATCGTGGACGTGGCCGGGGTGTTCATCTATCTGCAGACCGCCAGCTGGCTGTTACGCGCCAACCCCGGGCCCTGAGCGCGGGCTTCAGGGTGGACCAGGGCTGGGGTAGGCCCGCCGCGGCAACCCGAACCACCAGATGAGAGGACGTTCACAGTTCTTCAGGTTAGGCTTTACCTAACTTCAAGCCCAGCGCCATGACCCCCGCAGTGGCTTCCGTCCAGGACCGTCCCAGCACCGACCAGACCGGCGCCCCCAGGGCCGCGGCCGCCTCAGGCGGCGAACGCAAGCTATCCCTGGCCCCCAAAACCCGCTCCCAGCCCGCCGCCGATGGCGACCTGGTGCGCAGCTACCTGCGTGACATCGGCCGGGTGCCGCTGCTGAGCCACGAGCAGGAGATCACCCTGGGCCGCCAGGTGCAGGAGCTGATGGCGCTGGAGGAGATCGAGCAGGAGCTGACGATGCGCGCCGGCGGCAGCGCCCCGAGCGCCGCTGAGCTGGCGGCGGCGGCGGGCCTGAGCCCGCAGCTGCTGAAGAAGCGTCTGCAGGCGGGCCGCCGGGCGAAGGAGCGGATGGTGGCGGCGAACCTGCGGCTGGTGGTGAGCGTGGCGAAGAAATACACCAAGCGGAACATGGAACTGCTGGATCTGATCCAGGAGGGCACGATCGGGCTGGTGCGGGGTGTGGAGAAGTTCGACCCCACCCGCGGCTACAAGTTCAGTACGTATGCGTACTGGTGGATCCGGCAGGGGATCACGCGGGCGATTGCCGAGAAGAGCCGCACGATCCGGCTGCCGATCCACATCACCGAGACGCTGAACAAGTTGAAGAAGGGCCAGCGGGAGCTGAGCCAGACGCTGGGCCGCACGCCGACGGTGACGGAACTGGCGGAGTTCGTGGAGCTCCCCGAGGAGGAGGTGAAGGACCTGCTGTGCCGTGCGCGCCAGCCGGTGAGCCTGGAGACGAAGGTGGGCGACGGCGAGGACACCGAACTGCTGGAGCTGCTGGCGGGTGACGAGGAACTGCCGGAGGAGCGTGTGGACGGGGAGTGCCTGAAGGGCGACCTGCGGGCGCTGCTGGAGCAACTGCCGGAACTGCAGGGGCGGGTGCTGAAGATGCGCTACGGCATCCCCTGTGCCGACGTGCCCGAGGGCACCGAGCCCATGAGCCTCACCGGCATCGGCCGGGTGATCGGCATCAGCCGCGACCGGGTGCGCAACCTCGAGCGCGACGCCCTGGCCCGGCTGCGCCAGCTCGGTGACGCGGTGGAGGCCTACGTGGCCAGCTGAGGTGCCAGCTGAGGTGCCAGCTGAGCCAGCCCGGTGCTGGTGTGGGGCCGCCGGGGGGTGCGCTTAGCTGAGCTCCCGGGCCGTCCTCAGCGGCCTTTCTTCAGCGGTGCTTCCAGGCGATGGCGTTCACCAACATCTTTCATGAGCTGGCGGCAATCCTGCTGCTCTCCGGGGTGATCGGTGCGCTGGCCCTGAAACTGCGTCAGCCGCTGATCATCGGGTACATCCTCAGCGGCATCCTCGTGGGGCCGGCGTTGCTGGGCTGGGTGTCCGGCGGCAGCGAGCTCAAGCTGCTCTCCAGCATCGGCATCTCGGTGCTGCTGTTCGTGGTGGGCCTCAAGCTCGATGTGGGCCTGATCCGCTCGGTGGGGCCCGTGGCCCTGGCCACCGGCCTCGGCCAGATCGCCTTCACGTCGCTGTTCGGGTTTCTGCTCAGCCTGGCCTTGGGCTTCGGCCCGATGCAGGCGATCTACATCGCCGTGTGCCTCACCTTCTCCAGCACGATCATCATCGTCAAGCTGCTCTCCGACAAGCGGGAGATCGATTCGCTGCACGGGCGCATCGCGGTGGGCTTCCTGGTGGTGCAGGACATTGCCGTGATCCTGGCGATGATCCTGCTCACCTCCTTCGCCACCCAGGCCGATGGCGGCATCGCCGCCCAGGCGATCCGCCTGCTGCTGGTGGGCAGCGCCTTCGTGGTCGGCACCGCCGCCACCATGCGCTGGGTGATGCCCCCCCTGCTGGGCCGCCTGGCCGCCAACCAGGAGCTGCTGGTGCTGTTCGCCGTGGCCTGGGCCGTGGGCCTGGCCGCCCTCGCCGACGCCGTGGACTTCAGCAAGGAGGTGGGGGCGTTCCTGGGCGGCGTGTCGATCGCCTCCACGCCCTACCGGGAGGCGATCGCCTCCCGGCTCACCGGCCTGCGCGATTTCCTGCTGCTGTTCTTCTTCATCGATCTCGGCTCCGGCCTCAACCTCTCGGCCGCCGGGCTGCAGCTCTGGCCGGCCTTGGTGCTGTCGGTGTTCGTGCTGGTGGGCAACCCGCTGATCGTGGTGGCGATCATGGGGGTGATGGGCTACCGGCGCCGCACCGGCCTGCTGGCGGGCCTCACCGTGGCCCAGATCTCCGAATTCTCGCTGATCCTGGCCGCCCTGGGCCTGCAGCTGGGTCAGATCGGCGAGGGGGAGCTCAGCCTGATCACCCTGGTGGGTGTGATCACGATCGGCCTGTCCACCTACATGATCCTGGGCTCCGAGCGGCTCTACCAGTGGCTGCAGGGACCGCTGCGGCTGTTCGAGCGCGCCAACCCCTTCAGTGAGATCGCCGGCACGGCCTCCGGGCCCACCCGGGTGGACGTGATCCTGCTGGGGCTGGGCCGCTTCGGCGGCGCCATCCACCGCCAGCTGCGGCCCCACAACCTCTCGATCCTGGGCATCGACTTCGACCCCCAGGCCTTGCGCCTGGCCGCCGCCCAGGGGCTGCCGGTGCAGTACGGGGATTCGGAGGATCCGGAGTTCACCGCCTCGCTTCCCCTCTCCTCGGCCACGGTGGTGGTGAGCACCCTCCCCTCGCTGGAGGCCAACACCGCCATTCACCACGGCCTGCACGCCGCTGGGTTCCGGGGCCATTTCATTGCCACCGCCCACGACGAGGCGGAAGTGGCCAAGCTCCAGTTCCTGGGCGCCCAGCGCACCCTGCTGCCCTTCCTGGATGCCGCCGAGCGGGCCGCCGAGGTGATCGTGGACGACCTGATGGAGCTGCGCGCTCAGCCGGCCGCCGGAGCCGCCTGAACCGCGGAGCGGGGCGTGTGCACCCGCACCCCATCGGCATCGGGGCCGGGCTGGATCGTCAGCGGCCCGAACCGGGCGGACTGCCCGGCCTGCTGCTGCTCGAGCACATGCTCCAGGGTCTGGGCGGCCGCGGCCGCCGCCAGCCGTTCGTCGAGGGCGAAGAACCGCTTCAGCTGCCCCAGCGTGGTGTAGGCGGGAAAGCGCAGCTCCAGATCCGTCGGCAGCGGTCGCTCCATCGCCTCGGGGCTGAACAGCCGGTCGATCAGCGGTTTCACGTGGTTGCGCAGGGCCACGAACACATGGTCGCCGGGCTCGAGGGCCGTGGCTCCGCGCGGGATCACCACCTGCCGGCGGCGCACCACCAGGGTCACCACCATGCCGTCCGGCCGGCCCATCTCCCGCAGCTTCAGCCCCGCCGCCGGCGCTCCCGCGCGCACGGTGTAGTCCACGATCTCCCCATCCACATGGCGCAGGGCATTGATCTCCATCGAGAGCGGCGGCGTGGGATCGGCCGGGCGACCGAGCCGCAGCCGGCGCGCCACGGCGGGCAGCGACCAGCCCTGGCTGACGGCCGAGATCAGCACCACGAAGAACACGGCGTTGAAGATCACCTGGCTGCCGGGAACCCCGGCCATCAGCGGGAAGGTGGCCAGGGTGATCGGCACGGCTCCCTTCAGCCCCACCCAGGAGAGCAGGATCAGCTCCCGGACGTTGTAGCGAAACGGGCTAGCCGCGATCAGCACGGCGATCGGCCGGGCCACCAGGATCAGCACCAGGGCGATCAGCAGACCCTCGCCGGCCACCGCCGCCAGGCGGCTCGGGAAGCTCAGCAGGCCCAGCATCACGAACAGCGCGATCTGTCCCAGCCAGGCGGCGGCGTCATGGAACAGGAAGATGCCGCTGCGCCACACGATCGGGCTGCTGCCTAGCACGATCCCGGCGAGATACACGGCCAGAAAGCCACTGCCGCCCAGCACCGCTGCCAGCCCGAAGGCCAGCAGCCCGAAGGCCAGGGCCAGCAGGGGATAGAGGCCGGGGTAGTCGAGATTGATCCGGTTCACAGCCAGTCCCGCCAGCCGCCCCACCCCCACCCCCACGAGCGTGCCCACGCCGAACTGGGTGACGAACAGCAGCAGCAGTTCAGCGGCGGAGCCGGCCTCTCCGTTGATCAGGCTGATCAGGCCGATCGTGAGAAAGATCGCCATCGGGTCGTTGGAGCCGCTCTCCACCTCGAGGGTGGCCGTCAGCCGCTCCGGCAGCCGCAGGCCGCCGGTGCGCAGCACCGAGAACACGGCCGCCGCGTCGGTGGATCCCACGATGCTGCCCAGCAGCAGCCCCTGCAGCAGCGACATCTGCAGGATCCAGGCCGCCGCCAGACCGGTGATCACCGAGGTGAGCAGCACCCCCACGGTGGAGAGGGCCAGGGCCTGCCGCCACACCTGCCGCACGCTCGTGATCGAGGTGCGCAGACCGCCGTCGAAGAGGATCAGGGCCAGGGCAGCACTGCTCAGGCTGCTGGCCATCGGGTAGTTCTCGAAGGGGATGCGGCCGATGCCCTCGGAGCCGGCCAGCATGCCCACGGCCAGGAACAGCACCAGCACCGGCATGCCCAGCCGCGCTGAAAACTTGCTGGAGGCGATGCCGATCAGCAGCAGCACCCCCGCCAGCAGCATCGTCGCGTTGAAACCATCCATGTCCCGGCGCCGCTGCCCGCTGGCACGATGGTGCCATTGGCAACCGGTGTTCAGGCGTCGGTGTCCGGATCGGCGCCGGCCTGATACCGCAGCAGGGCCCTGCCGCTCTCATCCAGCAGGGTCAGGGTTGTGCCCTCGATGCGCCAGCCGCGCACCTGCTCAAGGGCACGCAGCACGCTTACCTCGAAGTCCATCACCGGCTCGCTGCAGGCCATCTTGGTGCTGGCCAGGGGGGAGAAGCGCAGCGCCGCACCGTCGAGGCTGAAGCCCCCCATCAGCCGGTTGCAACCGCCGCTGCCGCTTACCCGCTCGCTGCCGGTGTCGAACAGCAGCTCCACCGGCCGGCCGTTAGCGGGGGGCTGCTGCGGCCCGCTGGCGGCCTCCAGGCTCTGCAGCCGCCAGCTGGTGCCCCGCAGCGGCCGCGTCTCCCCACCGGGACAGGTCTGCTCCTCGCCCAGGCGGCTGAAGCCCTGCACCACCAGGGTGCGCTGCGGCGGCTGGGTCTCCTCCATCGAGGGGCGGGTGGTGATCAGCCCCTCCAGGGTGGCCAGCCGTGGCGCTCCGGCGGCCCCGCTCTGCAGGTAGGCCCGCTCCAGCGGCAGGTAGTCGGCCTCCATCGCCACCGGCAGGCTGCGGCCGGTGGCGCAGAGCTCGATGCTGGGGGCGTCGGCAAGGTAGCGGAACAGGCCCACCAGGTTGAGCTGCGGATCGATCGGCTGGGGGGTGATCAGACGGTTGAGCCGGTCGTTCAGCCCGGAGCGGATCCGCTGGCCCTCAAGGTCGAGCTTGCGCAGCCGGCGGCCACGGCGCATCGGCTCCAGAAACACCGGCGCCTCGCGCCCGCCGCGCAGCACCAGGCGTCCCTCGGCGTCCAGCTGCCAGCGGCCGATGTCGTCGAAGCCGCGCTCCGGATCGCGGTTGAGGTAGGTCTGGCGCAGCTGGTAGGTGCCGTCGGCGTCCAGATCCACCTGCCAGCGGATCGGACCGGAGGCCCCGGGAAGCTCGCCCATCCAGCTGGCCGGCAGCGGCCCCAGCACCCGCTCCACCGGCTTGTCCTTCCCGGCCAGGGCCGCTGGGGCCGCGCCCAGCAGCAGCAGGCCCAGGGCCAGGCCGGCGGGGATGGCTGCGCCGCCGCGCAGCGCAGCGGCCCGCTGGCGCTGGGGAACAAGCTGCGGTGAGAGCGGCTGCGGCATGGGGTGCGGGGAGGGGGGCTGGACCAGTGTTGATGGCCACTGGACATTCAGCAAGCCAGCCGCTGGCTCGCGTCCGCCGCGCCGGTAGAGCAGCCGGCGCTCCAGGTCGCTCAGGCTGGACCCACTCGCTCAGGCTGGTCCAGGACGTGAACTCCGTGAGCGCCTCGGGAATGGCCACCAGACGCACTGCCTGATCGGAGAAGGCCGCGCGGATGAAGCGGTCAGGGGTGAGGTGTCCGTGACCGGCAGACCGGCCTTGGCGATTCCGGAGCCCGTCTGCACGGCCGCATAGGAGCCGAAGGTGGCCCTGGCGCGGTGAGGGTGTCGAGGAAGGCGCAGTTGTTGAGATTGGTGAGGCGCCAGGGGATCGTCTATGGGTTCAGCCTGCGGGTTCAGCCTGCACCCTTGCTCACCGCGTGGGGTTTGGGCTCCATGCCGCCGTACCACTGCTTGCCCTTCTCGAGCACATGGTGGAAGGTTTTAATGGCCGCCAAGTGGTAGCCCTTTGGTTTGTTATTTCGATATGGATCGATATGGATCGATACCGGTTGATAACGAAAAGCCGGCCGATGGCGGGCATCTAGATCAGCAATTGCCGGGCCAACATGTCGCCAATCCCGACGAAAGACTCGACGTGTTGGTTCCTCTTCTTGGCGATGGTCAAGATGTAATCGCTGAAGCCGAGATGCCTGCCGGCTGCGAACCCAGGCCTGGGCTGTGATCACCGAAACATGGTCTCGTGATCGACCTGGGTTGTGCAGAGCCTTCTTAGCCCAGCAGGGCGCTGAGCGGGCCGATCAACCCCTTCACTGCGGCCAGGGCCGTATCCTGATTCGGCGCGGCTTCGCCGCCAAAGGTATTCAGCACAGTCGTCACGCCTTTGTCGATCAGCCCATAGTTGGAGCCGGCGGCGAGTTTCACCACGGGCTGGGCGGTATCCCAGATGCCGCGAAATGTCTTCATCGTGGTGCTTGCGGCGCTGATGTTGCCGGCCTCCACCTGTTTTTCAGTAGTGTTCAGCAGTTTGAGCACTGGGGTTACCGCAGCCTTGAGCTGCTCGTTCCCGGTGAGGTCAGCGGCGGTCTTGGCCACGTTCCCGGCGGTGCGGGCGGCGTCCTGAGCCTGGCTGAGGGTCGCGCCAGAGCAAGCGGACAGATTCAGTGCCAAAAGACCTACCAGGGCCACCATCGCCAGACGGCGCAGGGAGGCCATTACAGGCAAGGAAATTACGGGCAAGGAAAGTCCTGGCCAGCGGAAGTTGGAAAAGCGCATGGAGCAGAAATGCATGACATCAGCGTTGGAACCGTAGCAACATTTCCGCCAAGTCATCAGGACTCTTAGGATCTCTACATGTTGCTGAGATGTCCTTGCGCAAAGCGTCAAGTCTGGCGCTTTTTATAATGACTTCCCTGGGCTCAGGCTGCCGCAACCAGCTCGCCCTTGTTGTCGGGGCTTGGCTCACGGAGCCTGGCTACAGGGTGCAGCCCATCCAGCAAGGCTTTGGCTTGTTGAGCATGGGGCGTGCCCAGGGCCAGCGCATCATCGGGCTGGCGGTTTGCTGGCCAGTCAGGCCCCTGGTGGAAACACCGCCGGTCCACTGGTGGTCAGAATCGATGGGCTTCGCGGAACGGGCCTGAGCCATGAGCGCAGCCGATGAGCTCCAACGCCTTGAGCGCGAGATAGAGGCAGCCGAGCGCCAGCGACGCCAGCCGCCTGGGGAATCGGAGCAGTTGAAGCCGGCTGAGACGCCTGCCCAACCGGCACGCCGCCGCAGCCGCAGCTTTGACATCGCCCTCGCCCCCTGCGCGCTTCTGGTCACCGGCTCCGTGGGTATCTATTGGGTGCGGCGGATGGAGCCTCAAAGCGCGACGGCCCTGCAGAACGGGCTGACCGGTGCGGCGGCCGGCTTGTTGGCTGGGTATGCCGTGGGCCGGCTGCGGCGGTGACCGATGGCGGCTCTGGTCCAGGCCGAGATGGCCGCTGCCGAGCTGCGCCAGCAGCTGCTGGCCTGGTGGGAGGTCCACGGCCGCCAGGCCATCCCCTGGAAGCGGCGGCCCGATGGCCATCCGCCCCAGCCAGGGGAACCCCTGGATCCCTATCCGATCTGGGTGGCGGAGGTGATGCTGCAGCAGACCCAGCTGCAGGTGGCCCTGCCCTTCTGGCGGCGCTGGATCGCCGCATGGCCCACCCGTGAGGCCCTGGCGGCGGCCGATGAGCACGACGTGCTGCTGCTCTGGCAGGGCCTGGGGTACTACTCCCGCGCCCGGCGGCTGCGGCAGGGGGCGCGGCAGCTGCTGGGGCAGCCTTGGCCGCGGGATCTGGAGGGCTGGCTGGCGTTGACGGGGATCGGCCGCAGCACCGCCGGCAGCATCCTTTCGTCGGCCTTTGATCTGCCCTTCGCGATCCTCGACGGCAACGTCAAGCGGGTGCTGGCCCGGCTCACCGCCAGCCCGCGGCCGCCGGCGCGGCAGCTCGCGGGGTTCTGGCAGCTGAGTGAGCGGCTGCTCGATCCGCGGCGGCCCCGGGCCTTCAACCAGGCGCTGATGGATCTGGGCGCCACCGTCTGCACGCCCCGCAATCCCAGCTGCGGCCGCTGTCCCTGGCAGGGGCACTGCGCTGCCTACGCTGCCGGCGACCCCGCCGCCTACCCCGTGAAGGACGCGCCCCGCCCGCTGCCGTTTCAGGTGATCGGCGTGGGGGTGGTGCTGAATGGGGCCGGGGAGGTGCTGATCGACCAGCGCCTCAACGAGGGCCTGCTGGGCGGGCTGTGGGAGTTCCCCGGCGGCAAGCAGGAGCCGGGCGAGGCGATCACGGCCACGATCGCGCGCGAACTGCGGGAGGAGCTGGCGATCGAGGCGGAGGTGGGGGAGGAGCTGATCAGCCTCGAGCACGCCTACAGCCACAAGCGGCTGCGTTTCGTGGTGCATCTCTGCCGTTGGCGGAGCGGTGAGCCCCTGCCCCTGGCTTCCCAGCAGGTGCGCTGGGTGCGGCCCGAGCAGCTGGCGGAGTTTCCCTTCCCCGCCGCCAATGCCCGCATCATTGCGGCCCTGCAGGAGCGGCTCGCCCGGGCCGGGGCTGCGCCCGTTGGCGCCGGCCCCGAACCTCTGCACCCTGAGCAGAGCCGCCCGGCCGCCTGATGGGCCCAGCACCCGCGCCCGACCCTGCCACCGCCCCTGGTCCCGCGCCGCCGCCCCAGGTGCTCTGCCTCGGGGAGGCCCTCGTGGATCGCCTCGGACCGCCGGGTGGCGATCCGGCCGGTGAGGGACCCTGCGACGACCGCCTCGGTGGCGCCCCCGCCAATGTGGCCTGCGCCCTCGCCCGGCTGGGCACACCGGCGGCCTTCCTGGGCCGGCTGGGGATCGATGCCATCGGCGAGGCCTTCGCCCGGCTGTTCGCCAGTCGCGGGGTGGATACCTCCGGCCTGCAGCGCGACGCCGAGCGGCCCAGTCGCATCGTGCTGGTGCGCCGCGATGCCGCCGGTGAGCGCCAGTTCGGCGGCTTCGCGGGCGAGCGGGGGGCGGGCTTCGCCGATCAGGCCCTGAATGCTCCCAAGCTTGGCAGCGTCCTTGAGGCGCTCATGCCTGAGGCCCGCTGGCTGCTCACGGGCACCATCCCCCTGGCCTCCCCCGCAGCGGCGGCGGCCCTCGAACTGGCCCTGGAGCGGGCCGCGGCGGCGGGTGTGGCCGTGGCGGTGGATGTGAACTGGCGGCCCACCTTCTGGGATCCGGCCGCCGATCCGGCAAGCGGTCCCGCTGCCGGCCAGCTCCGCCGCTGCCGGCCGCTGCTGGAGCGGGCGGCCCTGATCAAGTGCGCCCGGGAGGAGGCGCTGTGGCTGTGCGGCAGCGCCGATCCGGCCCTGCTCAGCGCCTCCCTGCCCGGCCGGCCGGCGGTGGTGGTGAGTGATGGCGCCAATCCGGTGCGCTGGTGCTGGGGGGAATCGCTGGGCGAGCTGGCGCCCTTCCCGGTGGATCCGGTGGACACCACCGGTGCCGGCGATGCCTTCAGCGCCGGCCTGCTGCACGGCCTCTGCCGCCGCCCTGAGCTGCTGGCCGGCGGCGATGAGGCGGGCCTGCGGGCGTTGATGCGCTTCGCCAGCGCCTGCGGTGCCCTGGTGTGCCAGGGGGCCGGCGCCATCGATCCCCAGCCCTCCGCCGCCGCGGTGCAGGCCTGGCTCAGCCGGGTTCGCTGAGGTCGCCAGGGCCGCCGGGGGTGTGCAGGGTGGCGTTGCGCCCGACCTCGGGGTCGGTGGGATCGGCCAGCTCCAGCTCCAGCAGCCAGGCCTCGGGCGGCAGGGCCCCCAGCCGCCCGGACCACTCCACCGCCAGCAGCGCCCCCAGCTCGGCGGCCTCCTCCTCCTCCTGGGCGAACAGCTCCTCGGCGGCGGCCGGCTGCTCCAGCCGGTAGAGATCCAGGTGCACCAGGGCCGTGGCCGTGCCGTCGGCGAGGGCGCCGCCGTAGTGCTGGGCCAAGGCGAAGGTAGGGCTGGTGATCGGCTCGCTGATGCCCAGAGCGGCGGCGATCCCCTGCACCAGGCAGGTCTTGCCCGCCCCCAGATCCCCCTGCAGCATCAGGGCCGGGGGAGCGCCCCCAGTCCCGGGCGTGCGGGCCGCCAGCAGCCGCGCCGCCAGCTCGCGGCCCAGGGCCCGGGTGGCCGCCGCATCCGCCAGCTGCCAGTGCTGCGGGGGAGTGCGGTTCACGGCGCCTGGAATGCTCCCGGTAGATTGCCCGCCAGCGAGCCCGAAGCCTCGGCGTCTCTGCAGATATTTCCCAACGCCCTCCCAGCCGGGAGCGAGCCGTACCCCCGGAGCAACAATCCATGGTGGCCACACCCGCCGCAGCGTCCAGCGCGTCTGCCCTGCAGAGCACGTCGTCGTACGTGATTGCCGATCTCGGCCTGGCCGACTTCGGCCGCAAGGAGATCGCCATCGCCGAAACCGAGATGCCGGGCCTGATGGCCCTGCGCCAGAAGTTTGGCGCCGAGCAGCCCCTCAAGGGGGCCCGCATCGCGGGCTCGCTGCACATGACGATCCAGACCGCTGTTCTGATCGAAACCCTGGTGGCCCTCGGCGCCGAGGTGCGCTGGGCCAGCTGCAACATCTTCTCCACCCAGGACCACGCCGCCGCCGCCATCGCCGCCGCCGGCGTGCCGGTGTTCGCCTACAAGGGCGAAACCCTGGATGAGTACTGGGCCTTCACCCACCGCATCCTCGAGTGGGGCGATGGCGGCACACCCAACATGATCCTCGACGACGGCGGCGATGCCACCGGTCTGGTGATCCTGGGCACCAGGGCCGAGAGCGATCCCTCGGTGCTCGACAACCCCTCCAACGAAGAGGAGACCGCCCTCTTCAACAGCATCCGCCAGAAGCTGGCCGCCCAGCCCGGCTTCTACTCGCGCATCAAGGCCGCCATCCAGGGCGTCACCGAGGAGACCACCACCGGTGTGGCCCGCCTCTACCAGTTGCAGAAGAGCGGTGAGCTGCCCTTCCCGGCGATCAACGTCAACGACTCGGTGACGAAGAGCAAGTTTGACAACCTCTACGGCTGCCGTGAATCGCTTGTGGACAGCATCAAGCGCGCCACCGACGTGATGGTGGCCGGCAAGCAGGCCCTGGTGCTGGGCTACGGCGATGTGGGCAAGGGTTCGGCCCAGTCGCTGCGTGGTCTCGGCGCCACCGTGATGATCGCAGAGATCGATCCGATCTGCGCTCTGCAGGCCGCCATGGAGGGCTACCGCGTGGTGCGCCTCGACGACGTGGTGCGGGATGTGGACATCTTCGTGACCGCCACCGGCAACTTCCAGGTGATCCGCCATGAGCACCTGATCGCGATGAAGGATCAGGCGATCGTGTGCAACATCGGCCACTTCGACAACGAGATCGATGTGGCTTCGCTCAAGCAGTACCCCTGGGACAACATCAAGCCCCAGGTGGATCACATCGTGCTGCCCTCCGGCAACAAGATCATCCTGCTGGCTGAGGGCCGGCTGGTGAACCTGGGCTGCGCCACCGGCCACCCCAGCTTCGTGATGAGCAACTCCTTCACCAACCAGGTGCTGGCCCAGATCGAGCTGTTCAGCAAGCGCGAGCAGTACGCCAATCAGGTGTATGTGCTGCCCAAGCACCTTGACGAGATGGTGGCCCGCCTGCACCTCGACAAGATTGGCGCCAAGCTCACCGAGCTCAGCGCTGAGCAAGCCGCCTACATCAACGTGCCTGTGGAGGGGCCGTACAAGCTCGAGCACTACCGCTACTGAGTTGGTGCCCCTGGAGCCCGCGTCGGGCGGCTACCGGCCTGCGGCCGAATGCCGCCCTCTCACGGGCTCCAGGGGCACCCCGGGTTCGGGAGTGGGCTGGTTAGGCGTGGCGGGGGACTTGCGTTAAGCACCCTCTTCAGGGCGAGCAAGCTGTACGAAGCCCAGGCCCGCAGCGCCAGGCCGCCGGGCAGAGCCCGCCCATCCACCGCGTGGTGGGGCGGGCGACCCCGGCGGCCTGGTGCTGTGCGGGTGTCAGAAGGGCACTTCCTCCTCGCTGGGCTCGCCACCGAAGCCGCCGCCACCACCGCCGTAGCTGCCGGCACCGGCCATCGCGGCTTCGCTGTCGCGCTTGGAGCCCAGCAGTTCCAGCCGGTCCACGCGGATCACCGGCTTGGTGCGCTCCTCGCCGCTGGCGCGGTCGGTCCAGCGGTCGAGCTTGAAGCTGCCGATGATGCCGAGCAGCGAGCCCTTGCGCACATAGTCGGCCGCCACCTGGGCCTGCTTGCCCCAGATCTCGAGGTTGAACCAGTCGGGTTCGTCGTCGCGGCTGCGGCGGTTCACCGCCAAGGTGAGGTTGGCCACCATGCTGCCAGATTCGAAGTAGCGCACCTCGGGATCGCGGCCGGCCCGGCCCACCAGGGTGATGGAGTTGACGCCCATGGCGTTTGTCCTCGTTCGTAGGGATCAATGATGCGGCACCCGGGGCCGGAATCCGGTCTCTGGCGCCACTGTTGTCCCAGTGCCACCGGCGGGACGGGGCTGTAACACCCCCCTATGATTCGGCGCCTGCCGGCCCATTGCTGCCACGTGTTTTTCCGTCGCTTTAAGTTCTCTCGCGACATCGGCATCGACCTGGGAACGGCCAACACCCTGATGTACGTGTCCGGCAAGGGCATCGTGCTGCAGGAGCCCTCGGTGGTGGCCCTCGATCTCGAGCGCGGCGTGCCCCTGGCCGTGGGCAATGAGGCGAAGATGATGCTCGGCCGCACCCCCGGCAACATCCGGGCCGTGCGCCCCCTGCGCGATGGCGTGATCGCCGACTTCGACGCCGCCGAGCAGATGATCAAGACCTTCATCCAGAAGGGCAACGAGGGCCGCGGCATCGTGGCGCCGAGGCTGGTGATCGGCATCCCCAGCGGTGTCACCGGGGTGGAGCGCCGCGCCGTGCGCGAGGCCGGCCTGGCCGGTGCGCGCGAGGTACATCTGATTGATGAGCCGGTGGCCGCCGCCATCGGCGCCGGCCTGCCGGTGACCGAGGCCGTGGGCACGATGATCGTGGACATCGGTGGCGGCACCACCGAGGTGGCGGTGCTGTCGCTGGGCGGCACCGTGCTCAGCGAATCGGTGCGGGTGGCCGGCGATGAGCTCAGCGACGCCATCGGCGTGTATCTGAAGAAGGTGCACAACCTGGTGGTGGGCGAGCGCACCGCCGAGGACATCAAGATCCGCATCGGCTCGGCATTTCCCGACGAAACCCACGACGAGACCTCGATGGATGTGCGCGGCTTGCACCTGCTCTCCGGCCTGCCGCGCACCATCAACGTGCGCGCCGGTGACATCCGCGAGGCCATGGCCGAACCGCTCAACGTGATCGTGGAGGCGGTGAAGCGCACCCTCGAGCGCACCCCGCCTGAGCTGGCCGCAGACATCGTGGATCGCGGCATCATGCTCGCCGGCGGCGGCGCCATGGTGCGCGGCATCTCTGACCTGATCAGCCACGAAACCGGCATCCTCACCCACGTGGCTGAGGAGCCCCTGCTGTGCGTGGTGCAGGGCTGCGGCATGGTGCTGGAGGACTACAAAACCCTCGAGCGCGTGCTCGACACCCCTGACTTCGTGCGTCAGCTGGCCTGAGTTCGATGCAGTCGCCGGGCCGCGGGCTGCGCCTGCCGTCGCTGCGCAGGCTCAGGGCGGCCTGGCCCTGGGTGCTGGTGCTGGCTGCCCTGGTGGGGGTGCGCCTCAGCAAGGGGGCTTTTCTCAGTGACGCCTACGCCCTGCTCAGCCGTCCCTTCTGGCCCGGCAGTGCCCAGTCGGAATGGCTGCGCGCCGCCCAGCAGCTCGATCAGCAGACCCGCCTCGACCAGCTCGAGGCCGACAACCGTCGCCTGCGGGAGCTGCTGGAGCTCCAGGCCGGCTCCGCTGAGCTGCTCAGCGCTCCGGTGATCTCCCGCCAGGTCCAGGGCTGGTGGCAGCAACTGGTGATCGGCCGCGGCTCGCTGCAGGGGCTGGCCAGCGGCGATGCGGTGCTGGCCCCTGGGGGGCTCCTGGGCCGGGTGGTTAGCGTCACCCCCTCCACTGCCACTGTCACCCTGCTCACCGACACCTCCAGCCGCGTGGGTGTGTGGGTGGGGCGGGTGCGCCACCACGGCATGCTCGTGGGCCAGGGCAGCGATCGCCCGCTGCTGCGCTTCATCCAGCAGGACGTGGGTGTGCGCCCCGGCGATGTGGTCACCACCTCCCCGGCCAGCACGTTGCTGCCGCCGAATCTCACCGTGGGCGTGGTGCAGAGCGTGAATGAACAGGCGGTGCCGGCCCCCGAGGCGGTGGTGCAGCTGAGCGCGCCGGCCGAGGCGATCGACTGGGTGCAGGTGCGGATCAAGGCGCCGTGAGCGGCCTGGCCCGCCAGCGCTGGACCCTGGCCACCGTGCTGGTGGTGCCCCTGCTGGTGCTGGCCGCCCCTGCGCCCCTGCAGCTGGCCGGGGTGCCGCCCAGCTGGGCTGTGCTCTGGCTGCTGCCCTGGGCATTGATGGACGGTCCCCTCTCCGGTGCCCTGCTGGGGGCGGTGCTGGGGCTGCTGCTGGACAGCCTCCATCCCGGCCCGCTGACCCAGCTGCCCGTGCTGGTGCTGCTGGGCTGGTGGTGGGGCCGCCTGGGGCGCCGGCGGGCACCGATCGAGCGCAGCTTCAGCCTCGGCCTGCTGGCGCTGCTGGGCACGGCCCTGCTGGGGGCCTCGCTGGCCCTGCAGCAGCTGGTGTGGGGACTGTCCAGCCCTGCGGCCGTGCACACGTTGCTGGCCCAGACCCTGCTCACGGGGCTGCTGGCGCCGATGCTGTGCTCACTGCAACTGCTGCTCTGGCGCCAGCTGGTCCCGGGGTTGCGCAGATGATGCCGATCCCCCGCCAGCCGAACTCCAGCCAGCCGATGTCCAGCGATCCGAACTCCAGCCTGCTGATGTCCCGCCGGCGGTTGCTGCGCCTGCTGGCGCTGGCTGGGGGATCGGCCGGCCTGGCCGCTTGCGGCCGGCCCGGCGGGCGGGGAGATGGCCGCCGCGAGCTCAACGTCTGGACCCTGGATCTGGCCCCCCGCTTCAACGACTACCTGGGCGGGGTGATCGCCGGCTGGGAGGGTGCCAACCCCGGTGAGCGGGTGCGCTGGACCGACGTGCCCTGGGGATCGGTGGAGCGCAAGCTGCTGGCCTCGGTGTTCGCCCGCACCGCCCCCGATCTGGTGAACCTCAACCCCCCCTTCGCCGCCAACCTGGCCAGCAAGGGGGGGCTGCTGGATCTGGGGCCCCTGGTGAGCGCCGAGGCCGCCGCCAGCTACCTGCCGGCGATCTGGGAGGCGGGTGGCCAGGACGGCGCCCAGTTCGCCATCCCCTGGTATCTCACCGCCCGCATCGGCATGGCCAACCGTCGGCTGCTGGCGGAGGCCGGCGCCAGCGCCCCGCCCCGGCGCTGGCGGGAGGTGCCGGCCTGGGCCGAGGCGGTGCAGCGGCGCACCGGCCGCTACGCCCTGTTCATGACCGTGGTGCCGGATGACTCCGCCGAGCTGCTGGAAACCCTGGTGCAGATGGGCGTGCAGCTGCTCGACGGGCGCCGCCGGGCCGCCTTCAACAGTCCGGCGGGGCGGGAGGCCTTCAGCTTCTGGAGCGAGCTCTACCGCCAGGGGCTGCTGCCCCGCGAAGTGGTGAGCCAGGGCTTCCGCCGGGCCATCGAGCTCTATCAGGCGGGAGATCTGGCCCTGGTGGCCACCGGACCCGACTTCCTGCGCAACCTGCAGACCAACGCTCCCGGCATCGCCGCCGACACCGCCCCCTTTCCGCCGATCACCGGCGAGGACGGTGCCGCCAACGTGGCCGTGATGAACCTGGTGGTGCCGCGCCAGAGCGCCATGGCCGCCGAGGCCGTGAGCTTCGCCCTGTTGCTCACCAACGCTGCCAACCAGCTGGCCTTCGCCGAGGAGGCCCGGGTGCTGCCCTCGTCCCGGCAGGCCCTCAGCCAGCTGGAGGCGTCCCTGGCCCGCCCCGCCGGCGGCGATCCGGCCAGCCAGCTGGTGGAGCAGGCACGGCTGCTCTCGGCCCGCACCCTGCGCGCTGCCCGGGTGCTGGTGCCGGCCATCCCCGGGATCAAGCGCCTGCAGGCGATCGTGTACACCCAGCTGCAGCGGGCGATGCTCGGCCAGGTGGACAGCGACCAAGCCCTGGCGCAGGCGGAGCGGGAGTGGAACCGCTACGCCGAGGCCCGCTGGCCTTGACACGCCGAGGCCCGCTGGCCTTGAAAAACCCTTAAGCCTGTCCGCCTACCACCCGGACGTGTCGGCGAGAACGGGCAGTCGAGATCCATAGAAAGGTAGGGTTGCGAAACTTCATACCGTTGGTGCCTTGCCCATGCCCTCGGCGGACAGGCCCACCCCATCGGGTGACCCCAAGGCCACCGTGCTCGTGGTGGACGATGAAGCAGCCGTGCGTCGGGTGCTGCTGATGCGTCTGCAGCTGGCCGGCTACCGGGTGGTGTGCGCCGAGGACGGCGAGGAGGCCATCACCCTGTTTCACCAGGAGCAGCCCGATGTGGTGGTGCTCGACGTGATGATGCCCAAGCTCGACGGCTTCGCGGTGTGCCGCCGCCTGCGGGCCGAGTCCTGCGTGCCGATCATCTTCCTCTCGGCCCTCGATGCCATCGCCGAGCGCGTGTCGGGTCTGGATCTGGGGGCTGACGACTACCTGCCCAAGCCCTTCAGCCCCAAGGAACTGGAGGCCCGCATCGCCACCATCCTGCGCCGGGTGGGGCGGGGCTCGGCCTCCAGTGAGCCGCGGGAGGTGCCCAGCGGCAATGGCGTGCTGCGGGTGGGCGATCTGGTGGTGGACACCAACCGCCGCCAGGTGACCCGCAACGGCGATCGCATCGCCCTCACCTACACCGAGTTCAGCCTGCTGGAGCTGCTGTTCCGCGAGCCCGGCCGGGTGGTGCCCCGGGCCGAGATCCTCGAGCAGCTCTGGGGCTATCCGCCCCGTCGCGCCGCCGACCTGCGCGTGGTGGATGTCTACGTGGCCCGGCTGCGGGGCAAGCTCGAGCCCGATCCCCGCAACCCCGAGCTGATCCTCACCGTGCGCGGCACCGGCTATGCCTCCCAGCGCTTCGGCGAGGGCGCCATGGTGGCCGCCGGCTGAAGCCCTCCCCGCACTCCCGTCCTGCAGGATGGCTGCCTGCTGAACTGTCCCCGCCCCCGTGTCGGAGCTGCGCGAAACCCGACTGCAGAAGGCCGCGGCCCTGGCGGAGCTGGGCCAGGGCCCCTATGGCCTGCGCTTCGAGCCCAGCCACCCCACCGCCGAGCTGCAGGCCGCCCACGCCGACCTGGCCAACGGCCAGGAGCGCGACGTGGCCGTGGCGGTGGCCGGCCGGGTGATGACCCGGCGGGTGATGGGCAAGCTGGCCTTCTTCACCCTGGTGGACGAGAGCGGGCCGATCCAGCTGTTTCTGGAGAAGGCCACCCTTGAGGCCGCCAACCCGGACGCGCCGGCGCCCGGCGCCTTCGCCCAGATCACCGGCCTGGTGGATGCCGGTGATCTGATCGGCGTGCGCGGCAGCCTGCGGCGCACCGATCGCGGCGAGCTGTCGGTGAAGGTGACCGGCTGGCAGATGCTCACCAAGGCGCTCCAGCCCCTGCCCGACAAGTGGCACGGCCTGGCCGATGTGGAGAAGCGCTACCGCCAGCGCTACCTCGATCTGATCGTCTCGCCCCACACCCGCGACACCTTCCGCCGTCGCGCCCTGCTGGTGAGTGCCATGCGCCGCTGGCTCGATGAGCGCGGCTTCCTGGAGATCGAGACGCCGGTGCTGCAGACGGTGAGCGGTGGCGCCGATGCCCGTCCCTTCGAAACCCACCACAACACCCTCGACCTGCCCCTCACCCTGCGCATCGCCACCGAGCTGCACCTCAAGCGGTTGGTGGTGGGCGGCTTCGAGCGCGTCTACGAGCTGGGCCGCATCTTCCGCAACGAGGGGGTGAGCACCCGCCACAACCCCGAGTTCACCTCGGTGGAGATCTACCAGGCCTACGCGGACTACACCGACATGATGGTGCTCACCGAGGGGCTGATCGCCGCGGTGTGCGAGCAGGTGTGCGGCGGCACCCGGATCAGCTACCAGGGCGCCGAGATCGATCTCACCCCACCCTGGCGCCGGGCCACCATGCACGAGCTGGTGGAGCAGGCCACCGGCCTGGATTTCACCGCCTTCGCCAGCCGCGAGGACGCTGCGGCCGCCATGGAGGCCCAGGGGCTGGAGGTGCCGGCCCTGGCCGATTCCGTGGGCCGGCTGCTGGTGGAGGCCTTCGAGCAGCGGGTGGAGGACACCCTGGTGCAGCCCACCTTCGTGCTCGATTACCCGGTGGAGAACTCGCCCCTGGCCCGCGCCCACCGCAGCAAGCCGGGCCTGGTGGAGCGCTTCGAGCTGTTCATCGTGGGCCGCGAAACCGCCAATGCCTTCAGCGAGCTGATCGATCCGGTGGATCAGCGCCAGCGCCTCGAGGCCCAGCAGCAGCGCCGGGCCGCCGGCGACCTGGAGGCCCAGGGGGTGGATGAGGACTTCCTGCACGCCCTGGAGGTGGGCATGCCGCCCACCGGCGGCCTGGGCATCGGCATCGACCGGCTGGCGATGCTGCTCACCGACAGCGCCTCGATCCGCGATGTGATCGCCTTCCCGCTGCTGCGGCCCGAGCCCTCACCGGGGGACTGAGAGGGGGCCCGAGAGGGTGCCGAGGGGGCGCAATGGGATAATGACCCCGGTAGCCAATCTCCCCCGAGGGGCAACGATTCGATGAGTGGCGAGCGCGTTGGTTTTCGCTTCCAACATGCGGATGCGGTCGTGAAGCGCAACCCCCAGGGCCGCTCACGCCGTGGCTGGGTGATGGAGCCCGTGGAGCAGACCACGAGTCGGGGCACGAAGATGCCCGCCTACCGCATCCGCTGGAGGGACAGTGAACGTCCGGAGATCGTGCTGCAGCACATGCTGATCGCCGATCCCGATCCCACCCCGCCGCCGGAGGGGGTCAGCCTGGTGCCTCCGGCTCCGAAGTCCTGAGCGCCGGCGTGGGCTCCCCCACCCGGTAGGCGAGGCCGCCACCAAGCCGGTAGGCGAGGCTCCCCATGTGCTCCTTCAGCGCCACGGTGCTGAGCTCCAGGGCACCGGCACTGGGCAGCAGATCCATCGCCAGGCTGGCCGCGGTGGGAGCGCCGAACTGGTCCCGCGCCGGCAGCTGAAAGTCGCAGGCCACCGGAATCACCTCCAGGCCGCTGCCGCGCTCGAAGCTCTCCAGTGAGCGGGGCAGGTGGTAGGCGCTGGTCACCAGCAGGATGCGCCGCCAGCCCAGCTGCTGGCCCAGTGCCCCGATGTCCCGGGCTTCCTCGGCGGTGGTGCGCGAGCCGGGGTTGAGCAGGATGCGCTCGGGTGGCACGCCCAGCTCTTCGGCCAGATCCCGGGCCCAGATGGCCTCCGGTTCGGCTGGATCGCCGCTGGTGAAGCTCACCCTGGCACCGCTGGTCACCAGCAGCGGTGCCCGCTGCTGGCGCAGCAGCCGCACCCCGGTGAGCAGCCGGTCGCCGCCCTCGGCCACCTCCACCCCGGCCCGTGGCGGCAGGGGCGGCCGCAGGCCGCCGCCCAGCACCACCACCGCGTCGGCCTGGGGAAGCGGCTCCGGCACCAGGGCCACGGCCCGCTCCTCCAGGCCCCAGATCAGCTGCCGGCTGGTGAGCGGCATGGCGAACAGCCAGATCAATCCCAGCCCGCCGGCCCCCAGCCAGGGCCCCCAGCGCCGGCGGCGGCCCAGCCATCCCACCACCCCCAGGCTCAGCCCCAGCCCCAGGGGGTAGAGCAGCAGTGGCAGCAGCTTGGAGAGCAGGAAACCCATGGCAGGGCGGGGCCTCAGCCCTGGTTGCGGCGCAGCCGCTCCAGCTCCTGTTGGGTTTCAAAGTCCGCCCAGGCCTGATCCAGGTTCACCTTGGCCTTGGCCTCTCCCGCCCTGGCCTCGCCCGCCGCGCTGGTCTCGTGCTCAGCCGGAGCCCTGAGTTCGGCCTCCAGCTTGCGGAAGGCCACCCCCAGTTCCCCCAGGGCCTGCCAGCGGTCGCGCCCCCGGGCCCGCAGTTCGGCCACGTGCAGCTCGGCCCGCGCCGCCAGCTCGCCGGCACCGGCGGCGTGGGCCCGCTCCACCCGCCGCTCCCACTCGCCGATCTCGCCGGCCAGGTGCAGCAGTTCGGCGCGCGTCTGCTCGGCGCTGGTCTGCAGGTCGACGCGGCGGCGGCGCAGGCGCTGCTGGCGCTCCAGGCGCTCCTGCTGGCGCAGCAGCTGCTCCTGCTCCGGGTTGGCGCTCAGGAACGACTCCAGCTGCTCTTCGAGCTGCGCCTCCAGGCGGCTGAACCAGTCGCTGGCGCTCATGGCTGGGTGGGGGGTTCGGCGGCTTGGCTGGGGACCTGGCCTGGAGCGCGGGTGATCAGGGGCGCCTCGATTTCCTCCTGCAGGGGGGTGATCGCCGCCTCGCGGGAGCGCAGCAGCAGCTGGGTGAGGCGGGCGACGCCGCCCTCGCCCAGGTTCTGGCTGGCGAGCGTTTCGAAGCTGGCGGCGTAGAGCTGCTCGAGCTGGGCGATCAGGCCCTCGCGCAGCTGGCGCACGGCCTGGCGCTGGTCTTCCCTCGACATGGCGGCTGGGGGCGGGGCTCAGGTTGAGTCTGCCTGGGCGGCACCGGTCTGGCCCAGCAGATGGAGGGACAGATCCCCGGCCGCGTCGCTCCAGCGGCCCAGCGGCCGCCAGCGGGCCTCGGCGGCCAGCGTCAGAAAGGCCTCCGGGCTGTACTTGACGCTGTATTCGCTGATCAGCTCTTCACCGGCGGCGAAGGTCCAGCGGCCACCGGCGAGCCGCACGGTCTGCTGCCGCTGGCTCACCAGCGCCATGGCGATGCGGCTGTGCTCGGGCTGCCAGCGGGCCCGGTAGCGGAAGCCGTGGGGATCGAAGTCGCCGTCCAGATCCCGGTTCAGGCGGTTCAGCAGGTTGAGGGCGAAGGCCGCCGAGGCGCCGGCGGCATCGTCGTAGGCGGCCTCCAGCCGCTGCACCGCCTTGGGCTGGTCGATGCCGATCAGCAGCAGCCCGCCGGGCCCGAGCAGGCGCCGGAACTGGCTCAGCAGGGCGCGGGCCTCGGCCGGATCGAAGTTGCCGATCGAGCTGCCGGGGTAGAAGCCCAGCCGGCGCCGGCCGGCCAGCTCCGGCAGGGCCGGCAGCTCGGCGAGGGCGTTGTAGTCGCAGCACACCCCCAGCACGCTGGTGGCGGGGTGGGCGGCCTGGATGGAGGCGCAGGTGGTCTCCAGGGCGCTGCGGCTGATGTCCAGGGCCAGGTAGGCCGGCGGCTTCAGGGCCTCCAGCAGCGGCCCGGCCTTGCGGTCGTTGCCGGCGCCGAATTCGAGCATCACGGGGGCCGGTGGCCCGAGGACCGCGGCGATCGACGCCGCCGAGGTCTCCAGCAGCGCCACCTCGGTGCGGGTGAGGCTGTATTCCGGCTGCTCGCAGATCGCCTCGAACAGCCGCGAACCCTCGGCGTCGTAGAGCAGCCAGGCGGGCAGCTGCCGCGGCCGGCGCTCCATGCCCGCCCGCACCAGGGCGCTGATGTCGGCCGGGGCCGGATGCAGGTCGATCAGCCGCGGGCGTTGGCTGGTGAGGTTCATGGCGCCGGCTCCGGGTCGCTGAGGGGGGGCTGACCGTCGCGGGCCAGGCGCAGGCCGGCCGCCATCCAGCGGCAGGCGGGGGGGAAGAAGTTGCGGTAGGTGGCGCGCTCGTGGCCCGCGGGGGTGAGGAAGCCGCTGCCGCGCAGCACGAACTGGGAGGTCATGAACTTGCCGTTGTATTCGCCCACGGCGCCGGCGGCCGGGGCGAAGCCGGGGTAGGGGCGGTAGGGGCTGGCGGTCCACTGCCAGAGCAGCCCGTGGGCCTGGGGCAGGCCCCCCGCCGGCGCCTGGGCGGCGGCCGCCAGCTCCCACTCGGCCTCGCTGGGCAGCCGGTCACCGGCCCAGCGGGCGTAGGCGTCGGCCTCGAACCAGCTCAGGTGGCGCACCGGCGCGTCGGCCCGCCGGGGCTTCAGCCCGGCCAGGGTGAATTCGGCCTCCCCACGCCAGTAGCGCGGCGCCCTCCAGCCCCGCTGCTGGCACACGGCCCAGCCCTCACTCATCCACAGCTCCGGCCGCCGGTAGCCGCCGTCGGCGATGAAGGCGGCGAACGCGGCGTTGCTCACCAGGGCCGGCGCCAGGCAGAAGGGCTCCAGCCAGACCCGGTGGCGGGGCGCCTCGTTGTCGAAGTGGAAACCGCCCCCATCGGCAACGCCGCCCCCGCCATGGCCGATCTCCAGCAGTCCGCCGGGCCAGCTCAGCCAGCTGTGGCCCGCCCCGGCGCCCGCCCCATCGGCTGTGGCCGCCAGGCGCCGCTCCCAGAGGGCTTCGGGGCCATCGGGGCCGCTGTTGTAGGCGGGGGCCAGGGGGTTGCGGCTGAAGCCGTCCAGCAGGTCCATCAGCAGCAGTTCCTGGTGCTGCTGCTCGTGCTGCCGTCCCAGCTCCAGCAGCCCCCACACGGCTGCGGCGCGGCTGGGCTCGAGCCGCTCCAGCAGGGCCGGCAGCTGCTCCAGGGCGGCATCCAGCCGCTGCCGCCAGGCCAGCACGGCGGCGATCGGCGGCCGGCTGAGCAGGCCGCGCTGGGGCCGCGGATGGCGATCGCCCACGGCGTCGTAGTAGCTGTTGAACAGGAACCCCCAGGCTTCGGGGGCGCCCTCGTAGGCCAGGGGCAGGCCCTCCCGCTGCAGCGGCCTGAGCACGAATTGCTCGAAGAACCAGGTGGTGTGTCCCAGGTGCCACTTCGGCGGGCTGGCGTCGGCCATCCCTTGCAGGCAGAGGTCCTCCGGTTCCAGTGGCGCGATCAGGGCCAGGCTGCGGGCGCGCACGGCCAAAAGGTCGGCGAGCAGGGTGCTGGCCAGATCGGTCCCCTGCAGCAGGCCGCTGGTCATCGCTTCGCCGGGCTCAGGCCCGACCTTAGGGAGCTTGCTTACGATCCGCCCATGCGGCGGAGGCTTGATGGGTGGGATCAGTGAGGGGTTTGTCGCCGCGGTGGGCCAGACGCCGCTGATCCGCCTGCGCCTGCTCAGTGAGCTCACCGGCTGCACGATCCTCGGCAAGGCCGAGTTCATGAATCCCGGCGGCTCGGTGAAGGACCGGGCGGCCCTGGGGATCCTGCTGGAGGCGGAGAAAAAGGGGTTGCTCGCCCCCGGCGGCACGGTGGTGGAGGGCACCGCCGGCAACACCGGCATTGGCCTCACCCACATCTGCAATGCCCGCGGCTACAGGGCCCTGATCGTGATTCCCGACACCCAGTCGGCCGAGAAGATCGGCCTGCTGCGCAGCCTGGGCGCCGAGGTGCGCACGGTGCCGGCGGTGCCCTACCGCGACCCCAACAACTACGTGAAGCTCTCGGGCCGCATCGCCGCCGAGACCCCCGGCGCCGTGTGGGCCAACCAGTTCGACAACCTCGCCAACCGGCGCGCCCACTACCGCACCACCGGCCCGGAGATCTGGGAGCAGACCGGCGGCAAGGTGGACGCCTGGGTGGCGGCCACCGGCACCGGCGGCACCTATGCCGGCGTGGCCCTGTTTCTCAAGGAACGCAATCCGAGGGTGCGCTGCGTGCTGGCCGACCCCCACGGCAGCGCCCTCTATGCCTGGGCGAAGACCGGCGAACTGGCCAGCGAGGGCAATTCGATCACCGAGGGCATCGGCAACAGCCGCGTCACCGCCAACCTCGAGGGGGCGCCCGTGGACGACGCCGTGCGCATCGCCGACCAGGCGGCCCTGGACACGATCTACGAGCTTCTCTGGCGCGAGGGGCTGTTCATGGGCGGCTCGGTGGGCATCAACGTGGCCGCGGCGGTGGAGACGGCGCGGCGGCTTGGGCCGGGCCACACGATCGTCACCGTGCTCTGCGACAGCGGTGACCGCTACCGGTCCCGGCTCTACGACCGGGACTGGCTGGCCAGCCGTGGCCTGAGGCAACCTGAGCGCACAGCGGTCGCCGCCGGCTGATGGCCTCCCCTTCCGAACCGGCTTCCGAGCAGGCCAGCGACAGCCACGCCGGCGCGCTGATCGGCGATCGCTACCGGCTGGAGCAGCAGCTGGGGGATGGGCCCCAGGGCTCGGTGTGGCGCGGCTGCGACCAGCTCGCCGCCGATGCCCCGGTGGTGATGCGCCGGCTCGGGCCGGAACACGACCAGCAGCGGGCACGGGAGCTCTGGAGCCGCCTGCAGGGGGTGCTCCACCCCCAGGTGCCGCGCCTGGGGGCGGCCATCGACCACGGCGGCAGTCTCTGGCTGGTGCGCGAGTGGCTGGCCGGTCCCACCTTCGCCGATCTGCTGGCCGCCCGGGGCCAGCGCCAGATGGTGTTCGGCGCCGGCGAGGTGCTGCTGCTGCTGCGCCAGATCCTGCCGGTGCTGGCGGTCTTGCACGGCCAGCAGCTGGTCCATGGCGACCTCTGCCCCGCCAACCTGCTGCGGCGCGACAGCGACGGCCTGCCGGTGCTGCTCGACTACGGCCTGGTGGCCGGCACGGCGGCGGTGACCCCCGGCTACGCCCCGCCGGAGCTGGCCGCCGGGCAGCGCCCGGAAGTCTGGATGGACCTCCATGCCCTGGGGGTCACGGCCCTGGTGCTGCTCAGCGGTGATCCCCCCGAGCGCCTGCTCGACCCCGCCACCATGACCTGGCGCTGGCCGGCGTCCCTGGCCGACGAGCCCGGGCTGAGGGCCGCCCTGGAGCGCCTGCTGGCCAGTGATCGGGGCCAGCGCCACGGCTCGGCGGCCGAGGCCCTGGCGGCCTTGCAGGCCTTGCCCATGCCCGAGAGCACCGGACCGGTGCCCCGCTCCGACCGCACCCTGGCCCTGGTGCCACCGGCCGCGCCACCCCTGCCAGCCCCGGCGGCCAGTGCCGCCTCGCCCCTGCCGCCGGCCCTGGGGATCCCCGCTACCGCCACTGCCGCCGCAGCAGCAGCCGCCGCAGCAGCAGCAGGGTCAAGGCCGGCGGTGCAGCTGCCGTTTGAACCGGCGCCGGCCGCCGAGCCCGCCGAGCTGCCCCCTGTGCACACCCTGGAGGGCCGTCGGGGCCCGGGTGGCCGCCGGCTGCGCGGCGAGGAGCGCGAGCTGCAGGCCGAGGGCAGCGTCTGGCCGGTGGTGATGGCCCTGGTGCTCTCGGCCGTGGTGGGCACGGCCCTGGGCTGGTGGTGGCTGAGCCGTGGCACCAGCCAGGAGCCCAGCACCCCCGATGTGGCCCTGCAGCTGCCCAGCAGCCTGCCCCAGGAGGAGGTGAATCAGCGCCAGCAGCTGCTCAACCGCCTGCGCGCCCTGCAGGTGGACCGGGCCTGGTTCCTCAAGCTTGTGGACGCCAGCCTGCTGGCCCGGTTCCCGGAGCGGGGCGGGCGCCTGCCCAGCGATGCCGCCGAGGATGCCCCCCTGCGCCAGGCCTGGAACGACCTGGCCGAGGAGTTGCTGGCCCGGGTGGAGCAGCTGCCCCTCGCCTTGCGTCAGCGGCTTGGCCGCTACAGCACTGGCGACTGGGAGCGGCGCGAGAACCAGCTGGAGGCCCAGGGCCTCAGTGGTCCGGTGCTGCGCCAGCTGGTGTCGGCCAATGCCCAGGCCCTGCTGCCCGGCCGCTCCGGCACCGCCATCCCCCCCGAGCCGTTCCGCCAGCTCTGGTTTGCCGCCGCCGAGCAGAGCCTCTCCAACCTGCAGATCGAGACGATCCAGGCCCGGCCCCTGCAGACCGATGTGCGCAACACCTCAGTGGCCGCTGGCGGGGCGCGCGTGTTTCCCGTGCGGGCCCCGGAGGGCCACACGGTGGTGCTGGGGGTGAATGGCTCGCCGCTGATGCAGATGGCCGTGTTCGCCGCCGATGGCACCCTGCTGGAGTCGCGGGGCCCGCTACGGGTGGTGAGCCTGGATGGCCAGAGCCGCCAGCCGCTGCAGTTGCTGGTGAGCAACGACGGCGTGGCGGCGAGTGTGATCACGCTCTCGGTGCGGGCCGAGCCCCCCGCGCCCGAGCCGCCGCCGCCGGTGCCGGAGGCCGGCGAGCGTCCCGAGCCGGTCCCTGATGGGCCCAGGCGGATGCCCCCGGCCGACCCCCGCCAGGAGCCGGCACCCGAGGCCGAGGCCGATGCCAGGGATGAGCCCGCCAACGCCGACCGGCCCCAGTAGCCGGGCCCGGCCCTAGTAGCGGGCGATGGCGGCGCGGGTTTCCTTCGCCATCTCCTTGCGCTTCTCTTCGTGGCGCTTGTCGTGCAGCTTGCGGCCCTTGGCCAGGCCCAGGGTCAGCTTGATCCAGGAGCCTTTGAGGTGCAGGTTGAGCGGGATCAGGGTGAGGCCCTTCTGCTCCAGGGCCACGCGCAGCTTGTCGATCTCGCGGCGGTGGGCCAGTAGTCGCCGCACCCGCAGGGGCTCGTGGTTGAAGTACGCGCCGGCGTGGCTGTGGGGGGAGATGTGCACGTTGTGCAGCTGCAGCTCGCCGTTGCGGATCAGGCAGAAGCCGTCGCGCAGGTTGGCCTGCCCCGCCCGGATCGACTTCACCTCCGTGCCCACCAGCTCGATGCCGCACTCAACCGTGTCGAGGATCTCGTACTGGTGCCGGGCGAAGCGGTTGTCGGCCAGCAGGCGCTGGGCCGCGTTGCGCTGGGCTTTGGCGGCGAGCTTCTTGGTGCCGCCCTTGGCCATGGCTGTGATCCCGCTGCGCCTGCTCCACTCCCGACCCTAGGCAGGGGCCGGTACCCTCCACCCATGGCGATCGTTTCCTCAGGACCGCAGAGCCAGGGCCGCCCCGAAGCCACCCCGCCGCCGCGTCGGCTGCTGGATCCGGCGGCTGCCGAGGTGCCGGCGGAGCCGCAGGAGCTGGTGGTCCGTGAGGACTCGCTGCGGCCGAAACGGCTGGACGACTACATCGGCCAGGGCGAGCTCAAGCAGGTGCTGCGCATCGCCGTGGAGGCCACCCGCGCCCGCGCCGAGGCCCTCGACCACGTGCTGCTCTATGGCCCCCCCGGCCTGGGCAAGACCACCATGGCCCTGGTGCTGGCCGAGGAGCTGGGGGTGCGCTGCCGGATCACCAGTGCCCCGGCCCTGGAGCGTCCGCGCGACATCGTGGGACTGCTGGTGAACCTGCAGCCCCATGAGCTGCTGTTCATCGACGAGATCCACCGCCTCAACCGGGTGGCCGAGGAGCTGCTCTACCCGGCGATGGAGGACTACCGCCTCGATCTCACCGTGGGCAAGGGCACCACCGCCCGCACCCGCAGCCTGCCGATCGCCCCGTTCACCCTGGTGGGGGCCACCACCCGCGCCGGGGCGCTGAGTTCGCCGCTGCGCGACCGCTTCGGGCTGATCCAGCGGCTGGAGTTCTACGGCCTCGAGGATCTGCAGGCGATCGTGCTGCGCGCCGCCGGCCTGCTGGACGTGCGGCTCGATGCCGCCGCCGCCCTGGAGGTGGCCCGCCGCTGCCGCGGCACCCCGCGCATCGCCAACCGGCTGCTGCGCCGGGTGCGGGATGTGGCCAGCGTGCGCGGTCACGCGGCGGTGACGGCCGCGCTGGTGCACGAGGCCCTGAGCCTGCACCGGGTGGATGGCCGCGGCCTCGATGCCCACGACCGCCGCCTGCTCACCCTGATGCTGGAGGGCTACGGCGGCGGCCCGGTGGGGCTCGACACCCTGGCGGCCGGCCTGGGCGAGGACCCGGCCACGCTGGAGGCGGTGGTGGAGCCCTACCTGCTGCAACAGGGTCTGCTGCAGCGCACCCCCCGCGGCCGCCTGCTCACCGAGGCGGGCCGGGCCCACCTGGCCGCCGCCGGCCCGGTGGCCGCCACCCCCGCTGCCGGCGAGCGCCCATGAGCGGCCCCCAGCTGCGGTCCGTGGCCCTGCCCCTGCTGGCCCTGCTGCTCACGGCGCTGGTGGCGCTGGTGCCGGCGGCCGGCGCCGCACCCCCCACACCCGCCACAGCCCGCCAGGTCCAGACCCCGCCCCGGCCGCCGCTGCCGGCACTGTTCGATCAGGCCCTGCGGGCCAGCCGCGAGGGGCGCTTCGGCGATGCCCTGCCGCTCTGGAACCAGGTGCTGGAGGTGGCGCCAGACGACGCGGCGGCCTGGAGCAACCGCGGCAACGTGCAGCTGGCCCTGGGGGATCCCGAGGCGGCGATCGCCGACCAGACCCGGGCCATCGCCCTGGAACCCGCCAGCAGCGATCCCCATCTCAACCGCGGCACGGCGGAGGAGGCCCTGCAGCGCTGGGACGCCGCCGAGGCCGATTACCGCTGGATCCTTGAGCGTGCGGCGGGCGACCCGCAGGACGCATCCGCCGGCGAGGTGCGGGCCTCAGCCCTCTACAACCTCGGCAACGTGCAGGGCTCCCGCGGCGACTGGCCGTCCGCCCGCGCCAGTTTCGAGGCCGCCGCCGACCTGCGGCCCGGCTTCGCCATGGCCCGCTCCAGCGCCGCCCTGGTCGCCTTCCAGCTCGGCGAGCTGGAGGCCGCCGAGCGCAGCCTGCGCTCCCTGATCCGCCGCTATCCCCTGTTCGCCGACGCCAGGGCCGGCCTCACCGCCCTGCTCTGGCAGCGCGGCGCCCGCGGCGAGGCCGAGAGCAACTGGGTGTCGGCCTCCGGTCTCGATCCCCGCTACCGCCAGCGAGAATGGCTGCTGAGCACCCGGCGCTGGCCCCCGGAGCCAGTGGAGGCCCTGCAGCAGTTCCTGGCGATCAGCTGATGTCACCCCCCTACGCCCTGTGACCTCCATCCCCTGTGACCGCGGCGCCCTTCCGGCCCTGAGCTGGCAGGAGCTGGGGCTGGAGCGGGAGCTGGATCTGGTGCTGCCGGAGCTGATCCAGTTGCGCCGCCACCTGCACCGCCATCCCGAGCTGAGCGGCCATGAGCAGCAGACCGCCGCCCTGGTGGCCGGCGAGCTGCGGCGCTGGGGCTGGGAGGTGCGCGAGGGCGTGGGCCGCACCGGCGTGCTGGCCGAACTGGGCCCGCGGCTGGGGCCCGATGGCTCGCCCGCGCCACTGGTGGCCCTGCGGGTCGACATGGACGCCCTGCCGGTGGAGGAGCGTACCGAGCTCGACTACGCCTCCACCGTGCAGGGCCTGATGCACGCCTGCGGCCACGACATGCACAGCGCCGTGGGGCTGGGGGTGGCCGCCCTGCTGGCGGCGGCGGCCGAGCAGCACCCGGAACGGTTCACGGCCCGGGTGCGGCTGCTGTTCCAGCCGGCGGAGGAAACGGCCGAGGGGGCGGCCTGGATGAAGGCCGATGGCGCCACCGAGGGCGTCCATGCCCTGTTCGGTGTGCATGTGTTCCCCTCGATCCCGGTGGGGCAGATCGGCGTGCGCAGTGGCAGTCTCACCGCCGCCGCCGGCGAACTGGAGATCGAGGTGATCGGCGAGAGCGGCCACGGCGCCCGGCCCCACCAGAGCACCGATGCCATCTGGATCGCGGCCCGGGTGGTGAGCGGGCTGCAGGAGGCGATCAGTCGCCGGCTCGACGCCCTGCATCCGGTGGTGGTGAGTTTCGGCCGCATCGAGGGGGGGCGTGCCTTCAACGTGATCGCCGACCACGTGCGCCTGCTGGGCACGGTGCGCTGCCTCGACCTGGAGCTGCACGACCGCCTGCCGCTGTGGATCGAGGAGACGGTGCACGCCCTCTGCCGTGGCCACGGCGGCGAGGCCCGGGTGCGCTACCGGCGCATCTCGCCGCCGGTGCACAACGACCACGAGCTCACCGCCCTGGTGGCCGAGGCCGGCGTGGAGCTGCTGGGGCCGGCCCAGGTGCAGTGGTTGGAGCAGCCGTCGCTGGGGGCTGAAGACTTCGCCGAACTGCTCGACGGCCTGCGCGGCTCCATGTTCCGGCTGGGGGTGGCGGGACCGGACGGCTGCACGCCGTTGCACAGCAACACCTTCGAGCCCGACGAGGGGGCCCTGGCGGTGGGGGTGAAGGTGCTCAGCCTCACCCTGCTGCGCTGGATGGAACGCCAGGGCGTGGCCCTGTGACCGCCAAACCGGTGCGCTCCCGCCCCCTCCTCGATGGGCTGCTGGTGCTCTCGGCGCCGCTGCTGATCCTGCTGGCCCTGGTGGTGCTGCTGCAGCGCCAGGGGCGTGACCGCATCCAGGCCGTGCCGGCCCTGGTGATCGGTGGCGGCCTGCTGGTGGCCAGCCGGGTGCGCCGCCAGCGCCGCCGCCGGGCGCTGCTGCTGGCCTTTCGTCAGGAACGGCGCTGAGGCAGGCAAGCTGGTGGCATGAGCAACCAGCCCGATCTCCAGCAGCTGCACGACGCCATCACCTGTGGTGACCCCGGCCGCTCCATGCCCGCCCTGGTGGCCCTGCGCGAGGCCACGGTGGAGGAGGCGGTGCCGCTGCTGCTGGTGGGGCTGGAGCAGGAGGCCTTCCTGGTGCGCTCGCTGAGCTGCGCGGGGCTGGGGGTGAAGTGCAATGAGGCCGGCCGCCAGGCCCTGGTGCGGGCCCTGGAGCGCGACAGCGATCCCAACGTGCGCGCCGAGGCGGCCAACTCGCTTGTGAACCACGGGCTGGAGCAGGCCTGGCCCCTGCTGCTGGAGGCCTTCCGCCGCGACCAGGAGTGGCTGCTGCGCTGCAGCGTGCTCTCGGCGGTGGCCGAGCACCCCGAGGCCCGGCCCGAGAAGCTGCTGGAGCTGGCCAGCCTGGCGATCGAGGCCAGCGACGGCACCGTGCGGGTGGGCGGCACCGAGATCCTCGGCCGGCTGGTGCGGGAGGGGCAGGAGCCGTTTGTGGCTTCGGCCCGGGCGCTGCTGCAGCGGCTGCAGGCCGATCCCGACCACCGGGTGGTGGGCGCGGCCCTCAACGGTCTGCAAACCTGAGCGCCGCAGCTAGGCTTTGCGGGTCACTAGGGGTGCCCGGGGGATGGTTCACCATCCCGGCCTGGGCTGAGATCACACCCTCCGAACCTGATCCGGGTCATGCCGGCGCAGGGAAGTGAGCCGCCCACCATCCCGGTGAGCGCTGCCACCAGTCTGGCTGTGGCGATCTCGGCAACGCAACCGGAACCCCGACACGGCCGCCGCCCGGCCGTTCCCGTTCCGTTGTTTGCCCCCACCGATCATGCGTAGCGCCTGGATTGAGAAGCGCCGCGGCCACGCCAACGTGAGCCAGATGCACTACGCCCGCCAGGGCGTGGTCACCGAGGAGATGGCCTATGTGGCCCAGGGGGAGAACCTGCCCGAATCGCTGGTGATGGAGGAGGTGGCCCGGGGCCGGATGATCATCCCGGCCAACATCAACCACCCCAACCTGGAGCCGATGGCGATCGGCATCGCCAGCCGCTGCAAGGTGAACGCCAACATCGGCGCCTCCCCCAATGCCTCCGATCTCGATGAGGAGGTGGCCAAGCTTCGCCTGGCGGTGAAGTACGGCGCCGACACGGTGATGGACCTCTCCACCGGCGGCGTCAACCTCGATGAAGTGCGTACGGCGATCATCAACGCCTCAACCGTGCCGATCGGCACGGTGCCGGTGTATCAGGCACTGGAGAGCGTGCACGGCTCGATCGAGAAGCTCAGCGAAGACGACTTCCTGCACATCATCGAGAAGCACTGCCAGCAGGGGGTCGACTACCAGACCATCCACGCCGGCCTGCTGATCGAGCACCTGCCGCTGGTGAAGGGCCGCCTCACCGGGATCGTGAGCCGTGGCGGCGGCATCCTGGCCCAGTGGATGCTTTACCACCACAAGCAGAACCCGCTGTTCACCCGTTTCGATGACATCATCGAGATCTTCAAGCGCTACGACTGCAGCTTCTCCCTGGGGGATTCACTGCGGCCGGGTTGCCAGCACGACGCCTCCGATGCCGCCCAGCTGGCCGAACTGAAGACCCTCGGCCAGCTCACCCGCCGCGCCTGGCAGCACGACGTGCAGGTGATGGTGGAGGGCCCGGGCCATGTGCCGATGGACCAGATCGAGTTCAACGTCAAGAAGCAGATGGAGGAGTGCAGCGAGGCGCCCTTCTATGTGCTCGGTCCGCTGGTCACCGACATCGCGCCCGGCTACGACCACATCACCAGCGCCATCGGCGCCGCCCTGGCCGGCTGGCACGGCACGGCGATGCTCTGCTACGTCACGCCCAAGGAGCACCTGGGCCTGCCCAACGCCGAAGACGTGCGTGAGGGCCTGATCGCCTACAAGATCGCCGCCCACGCCGCCGACATCGCCCGCCACCGCCCGGGGGCCCGCGACCGCGACGACGAACTCAGCCGCGCCCGCTACGCCTTCGACTGGAACCGCCAGTTCGAGCTCAGCCTGGATCCGGAGCGGGCCCGCGAGTATCACGACGAAACCCTGCCGGCCGACATCTACAAGCAGGCGGAGTTCTGCTCCATGTGCGGGCCCAAGCACTGCCCGATGCAGACCAAGATCACCGATGAGGACATCGAGGGGCTGGAGAAGGTGCTTGCGGAGCAGAAGGCGGAGCAGGGCGCGGCGGTGTGAACTGGCAGTAGAGCTGCAGCTGCAGAAGCTGAAAGCCCGGGGTGAAGCTCCCGGGCTTTTTTCTTGTCTGAGTTGACGTCCCGCATGGGTGTGACCATGCGGTTATCAGACCCGTGAACCACGGCTAGGTTTGGAAAGTCTTTGGCGAGACCTTTGGCGAGACTCATTGCTGTGAAATGGCTTTGCGCGAACATCGCCGGGTGCGGCGCCGTGGTTCGCGGAAACCACCCAATAACAAGCCGAAGGATCGGGAAGAGTGAGCTTGAATCACCGGTGGTGGAGATCGATCGTACTGGGATTGGTGACACATGAGGCCTACTCCGAGCACCGCTGGCCAATCCAGTCGTAATACCGCCGGGCATCTGGTAGGATCATTGTGTCTGCGATGGACGGCTGGCCATGGCGGTGATTTCTCTCAAGTTGACCGAAGCCCTTGATGCACAGCTCACAGAGCAGGCTCAACGACGTCGGCTGAGCAAGTCTGAATTGGTTCGACGAGCGTTGACCGCGTTCCTCCAATCCTCAGAGCAGAGCGTGGAAGGCTCAGCACCACACTCCGCGGCTGATCTGTTGGCTGATCTCGTGGGCTGTTGTGAAGGTGGGCCAGCTGATCTGTCATCCAACCCTGCTTACCTGTCTGACTTCGGCAAGAATCGATCATGACGGTACTGCTCGATACAGGCCCTTGGGTTGCGCTGTTGAGTCGCAAGGACACACATCACAGATGGGCCGTTGAACAGTTCCGGCTTTTACCACCTCCATTGCTGAGCTGTGAGGCTGTGGTTGCTGAGACTTGCTTCCTGCTCAAGCGCTCCGGTTTTGATCCTTCATTCGCCTTGCAGTTCATTGAGCGAGGAGTTGTTCAATTGCCTTTCGTGCTCCAGGAGCAGATTAGCTCAGTAAGTTCACTGTTCAAGCGTTATGAGAATGTCCCCGCTTCTCTTGCTGACGCCGCGTTGATTCGGCTGGCGGAAATCAATGACTCACCGTTGCTTCTCACTACTGATAGTGATTTTCATGTCTATCGCCGTCATGGAAGGCAAGCGATTCCTATGGTCAGTCCGTGATGGGAATTGATACCGTGGTTGACGCTAAGGACTGCAAACGTTGTCTGTACAGGCGCGACACTCCGAACACATCCGTCGAGTGGACAGGCCTCCGTGAGAATCCCTTCTGCTCCCTACCCTCCCTGCCTGCCACTTAGGGGAAGCGTTTGGGCGTCAACAGCAACACTTCCTCTACTAAATGAAGTATCCATGAAAGTCATTGCAACGCTCTTTCTTCTTGTCACTGCAAACACTGCGGTTGCCAGCGAGGCCGTCGTCCAGAGTCCAGAAGCGCTGGATCGAGAGCTCAGCGCGTGCCTCATCACGGGAGCAAAGACCGCAAAATGCTTCGAAACGGTCTTGGGAACCCGCCTGCTGCCGGGAGACGACAACGAACAGGCCCTGGCGACGATCATAACTATGGATGAACATCTGAAGGTATGGCTTGGAGAGGATTCTGCCTATGCCGTTCATCCCATCAGAACGGCCAAGGCTGGTGAGATCTATGAAAAGCGGGTCTACTTGATCGAACATGCAGCCGGCTACCTCATGGCGATTACTACCTCAGTCTTTAAGCGCCTTGGTACATGGTACGTATGGGGGTTCACCATGAGCACTGAGGAGGATGCTATTAAGGCCGTGCTGGCAGGGGACTGTACCCGTTCAGAGGCCGGGACACGGCCGCACAACATTCCATCCCTGATCGCTCATCACCAAGCGACCACAGACTCCGCGATCGATGAGAGACTGTTCAGGGATCCGGCAGCAGCGATGGCATCACCCCACCGCGGTGGTGGGAAATCCAGGCCTGCTCCAGGAACTGCCAGACATCCTGGGCCTGTTGTCGCAGGGTGGTGGTGTCCCTGAGCAGCCGGCTGCGGCAGATCGCACCAGTGGCCGATTGGGCGCCGTGACTGATCTTGCGCCGAATCACCGACTGGCGCAGGGCGCGCTCGGCGGCGTTGTTGGTGGGCTCGATCCCCTCGATCTCCAGGAAGGTCCAGAGGCCATTGGCCCATTGAGCAACTGCTGGCAGGTGCGCACTGTCCTGGCCCACGGCGGCCGAGAAGCGATCGCTCACCACAATCCCGCCAAAGGCGTTGCCCAGCAGCTCGATGGCGGCGGCTGTGGATCGACTCAGGCCTTGGATGAACACCGTCACCATGGCGGTGACCATCACCCACTGCCAGCCGCGCTTGCGATCGG
>REEV01000093.1 GCA_007694915.1 Cyanobium sp. PLM2.Bin73
ACAAGATGGACCGGCCGGGGCGCGAGCCCCTCGAGCTGCTCGATGAGATCGAGCGCGAGCTCGGCCTGGCCTGCTGGCCGGTGAACTGGCCGATCGGCAGCGGCGACCGGTTCCGCGGCGTGATCGATCGCCGCAGCCACCAGCTGATCCTGTTCGAGCGCGCCACGCGCGGCCGCGCCAGCGAGGAAACCACCCTCAGCGTGGAGGAGGCCCGCGCCTCCGGCGCCGTGGAGAGTGAGCTGCTCGATCAGGCCCTCGAGGAGCTGGAGCTGCTGGAGGGGGCCGGCGCCGAGCTGGATCTCGAGCAGGTGCGCGCCGGTGAGCTCAGCCCGGTGTTCTTCGGCTCGGCGATGACCAATTTCGGCGTGCGCCCCTTCCTCGACGCCTTCCTGGAGCTGGCCCAGAAGCCGGTGGCCCGCGCCAGCAGCGCCGGGGTGATCGATCCGGTGGCCCCCGGCTTCAGCGGCTTCGTGTTCAAGCTCCAGGCCAACATGGACCCCCGCCACCGCGACCGGGTGGCGTTCGTGCGCGTGTGCTCCGGCAGGTTCGAGAAGGACATGACCGTGCAGCACGCCCGCACCGGCCGCAGCATCCGCCTCTCGCGGCCCCAGAAGCTGTTCGGCCAGGACCGCGAGGTGGTGGACGACGCCTACCCCGGCGATGTGATCGGCCTCAACAACCCCGGCATGTTCGCCATCGGCGACACCCTCTACCTGGGCCCGAAGGTGGAATACGAGGGCATCCCCTGCTTCAGCCCCGAACTGTTCGCCTGGCTGCGCAACCCCAACCCCTCCGCCTTCAAGAACTTCCGCAAGGGCGTGAACGAGCTGCGCGAGGAGGGGGCGGTGCAGATCCTCTACGACACCGACGAGAGCAAGCGCGATCCGATCCTGGCCGCCGTGGGTCAGCTGCAGCTGGAGGTGGTGCAATACCGCCTCGAACACGAATACGGCGTCAAGACCCGCCTCGAACCCCTCGGCTTCACGGTGGCCCGCTGGGTGGTGGGCGGCTGGCCGGCGCTGGAGGCGGTGGGCCGCATCTTCAACAGCAAAACCGTGCGTGACGCCTGGAACCGGCCGGTGCTGCTGTTCAAGAACGACTGGAACCTCAACCAGCTGCGCGACGACCACCCCGACCTGGAGCTCAGCGCCGTGGCGCCGGTGGTGAGCGGCGTGGAGCCCATCAGCCTCTGATTGCCTGCGCGGCTCCGATCCCTTGCCTCACACCGGATCTCCAGCCGCGCCAGACTGACGTGTAACGAACCGTCAAGGACGATGCCGGATCCGGTCTGGCTGGTGCGCCCCCGCGCTGATGGGGGCTGGGATTACGTGAGTTTTCAGAGTCAGCCCGGCGTTGAGCCCACGGGCCTCTCCACCGTTGAGATGCGCGAGGGCAGCCACCTGCCGCCGCAGATGCCCCTGCTCAAGCACCGTCACCAGCTCGATCCCGCCGAAGCCGAGCGCCGGCGCCAGCGCTTGCAGCGCGAGGGTGGATTCCGCTGCAGCAAGCCCCTGTTCTGAGCCTGGCTCGATACGCTCTCTGCAGGCAGAGTCTGCTCACCGCCGTCCCGGACGCCCCCGCCGATGTCCAACCTTCTCGAGCCGCCCTCCGATTCCGGATCCGACGCCGGGGGCGGTCCCTACGAGCAGCTGGGGGTGAGCCCCGAGGCCAGTTTCGATGAGGTCCAGGCGGCCCGCGATGCCCGCCTCAAGGAGGTCGGCGACGATCCCCTTGCCCGCTCGCGCGTGGAGGCGGCCTACGACGCCGTGCTCATGGACCGGCTCAAGGAGCGTCAGCAGGGCCGGGTGAGCACCGCCGCCCGCACGGCTTCGGCCCGCGAGCAGCTCACCCCCGCCGCGCCCGCGCCGCGGCCCTCCCTGCCGGCCCTGCCCAAGGTGGCCCTGCCCCGCGTTGCCACCCCCTCCCTGGCCGCACCCAACCTGGTGATGGCCGAGGGCAACGACCGCGCCCTGGCCCTGGGCGGCTTCGGGGGTCTGTTCGCCCTGCTGTTGCTGGTGCCTGGCGCCCCGGCCGAGCTGATCCTGGCCCTGGGCACCGGCCTCTGCGTGGTGGTGCTGCAGCGCCGCCGCCGCCGCTTCCTGGCGGCCGTGGGCTGGGGCTTCGGCCTGCTCAGCCTCGGCCTGCTGGTGGGGGGGCTGCTGGTGGGCGCCGTGGCCACCACCATGCCCCTCGGCCTGCCCCTCAACCTGGCCCAGCTGCAGAGCCTGCCGGCCCTGCTGCTGCTGCTGCTCGGCGCCCTGCTGGTGGCCTGATCAGCGGGCTGTAGCTCTGCGGCCTACGGGGTCAGCGGGCCACGGGGGTGAGCTCGTCGATCAGCTGCTCCAGTTCGCCGGCCCCCACCCGGTACACCTCGTTGCAGAAGTGGCAGGTGAGCTCGGCCTGGCCGTCCTCCTCGAGGATGCTGCGCAGCTCGTCGCGCCCCAGCAGCTTGAGGGCGCCGACGCTGCGCTCGCGGCTGCAGGGGCAGCGGAACCGCACCGCTTGCAAACCACCGCTGCCATCGCCGCGACACCCATTCGTGCCGTTGCCGCTCAGGGGCTGGGGGTCGAGGTCGGGAAAGATGTCCTCCAGCAGGGTGTGCAGGTGGCCCTCGCAGGCCGCCAGCCGCTGGGGGAAGCCCGTCACCTCCCGGCAGCGCGCCTCCAGCAGGGCCACCAGGGCCGGCTCCTGGGCCGCCTTGGGCAGCACCTGCACCAGCACGCCGCCGCTGCACACGATGCCCTGGCTGTCGATCTGCTCGCCCACGAACACCGCCGAGGGCGTCTGCTCCGAGTGCAGCAGGTAGGAGGCCAGGTCGTCGCCGATGCCGCCGCTCACCAGCTCCACGGTGGAGCTGTAGGGCTCGCCCTCGCCCCGGTCGCGCACCACGTGCAGGTAGCCGGTGCCGGTGGCGGTGCGGAAGTCGAAGTGGTGGCCGCCGTCGCTCTCCTCCACCAGATCCAGCTCCAGTGCGGGGTTGCCCACGTAGCCGCGCACCGTGCCGTCACGGCCGGCATCCACCATCAGGCCCCGCAGCGGGCCGTCGGAGGCGATGCGCAGGTTCACCCGCCCGTGGGCCACCTTCATCGAGCTGGCCAGCAGCAGCCCGGCGGTCATCGCCCGCCCCAGCAGGGCCGAGGTGAGGAACGACAACCGATGGCGACGGGCCGCCTCGCGGCTGGCGGCGCTGGTGGTCACGGCCACCAGGCGGATGCCGCCTCCGGCGGCGGTGGCCCGCAGCAGCTGGTCGGTCATGCACGCCCCCCGGAAACGGGCATGGTACGGAGCGCGTCCGGCGCCATGGGGCTCAGCCGGCCCTGCCGCAGCCCCCAGCTCACCGGCTCCAGGGCGCGGAACAGTTCCGGTTCGTGGGTCACCACCAGCACCACCCGCTCCCGGGCCAGATCCCCCAGCAGCCCCACCACATCGCTGCGCACCGCCCAGTCCAGGCCGGCGGTGGGTTCATCCAGCAGCAGCACCCGGGCGTCGCGCAGCAGCTGCACCGCCAGGGCCAGCCGCCGCTGCTGGCCGCCGCTGAGGCGCTCGGGCTGCTGCTGGGGCGACAGCCCCTCCAGTCCCACCCGCCGCAGCACCCCCTCCATCCGTTCGGGCTCCAGGCGCCGGTGACCCAGCCGCAGCTCCTGGCCCACCGTGAGGCCCAGGAAATGGCGTTCGGGGAACTGGAACACCAGCCCGCACAGCCAGCGCCGCTGGCGGCCGTTGAGCGTCTCCCCGTTCCAGCGGATCGTGCCCCGCTCCGGTTCGGCCAGGCCGCTGATCACCTCCAGCAGGGTGGTTTTGCCGCCGCCGCTGGGGCCCGCCACCAGCGCCAGCCGGCCGGCCTGCAGCTGCAGGTTCACGTCGTCAAGCACCGGCCGGGCCGCCGTGGCCGGCTGGTAGCGCACCCCGCGGAGTTCCAGCATCGCCCCAGCATGCCTGCCGCCGCTCTGGTGTGGGATGGTGACAGGCCTGCCCCACCGCCCCCGAGGCCGCTCCCCATGGAGGTGCGTTTCCGCGAGATCAACCCCTTCAGCTGCTGGATCTGGCTGCGCTTTCCCCATCCCCCTGGCCAAGGGGAGCGGGGCTATGTGGACACCGCCTTCGACAGCTGGTTCTTCCTCGGCAAGCTGGGCGGCTTCAACGCCGAGAACCTCCAGGCCCAGGAGGCCGATGGCGGCGAGCTCAGCTGGATGGCCTACGACGCCGAGGCGGCGGAAACCGCCCAGCGGGCCCTGATGCACAACATGGGGCCGGTGGAATATCAGGGGGCGTGGGCCCGCTGCTGGGTGGACCTGGGCCTCAGCGATGCCGTGGCCCTCGATGTGCTGATCAACACCTTCACCCAGCTCAGCCGCGACGTGGTGGAGATCGAGGAGCTGGTGATCGGTGGCGTCAACGACGACTGGCCGGCGGAGGAGCAGCCCGAGGAGCTGCTGCCTTTCGCCGGCCGCTGAGTGCGGCGGCGGTGGTGCGGGAGTGGCGACGGCTGCTGGTGCCCCCGCAGCGGCTGGCGGCCGCAGCCGACGGCGAGCTGGCCCTGGAGCCCCCCGAGCTCCACTACCTGCGCCGGGTGCTGCGGCTGCGGCCCGGGGAGCGCTTCGGCCTGGTCGATGGGGCCGGCCAGATCTGGAGCGCCACCCTGGCCGCAGGCACCGCCCGGCTCGATCAGCCGTTCCAGGCGCCCTTCCGCAGCGAGCCGCCGCCCCGGCCCCTGCTCCAGCTGGCGGTGGCCCTGCCCCGCCAGGACGCCGATGTGCTGCTGCGCATGGCCTGCGAACTGGGCATCGATCGCCTCTCGCCCCTGCGCGCTGAGCGCAGCGCCGCCGCCGCGCCGCTCAGGCCCGAGCGGCAGGGCGCCATCCTGCGTGAGGCGCTGGAGCAGTGCGAGCGGCTGTGGCTGCCGCGCCTCGATCCCACCCAGCCCGCCGCCGCCGCCCTGGCTGCCGCGCCCGAGACGCTGCCCGGCAGCGAGGGGCCGGTGCTGCGGTTGCTGGCCACCACCCGCCGCGAGGGGTTGCCGTCGCTGGAGCAGTGCCTGGGCTCAGCCGAGCGGCCGGGCGAGGGTTTGGCGGTGCACCGGCCGCCGGCCCTGGTGGAGCCGTCGCCGGCCCTGGTGGTGGTGGCGATCGGCCCGGAGGGGGGCTGGAGCCCAGCCGAAGAGCAGGTGGCAGATGAGGCCGGCTGGCAGCCCGTGGGCCTGGGGGGCACGATCCTGCGCACCTCCACGGCCGCGGTGGCCGCCGCCGCCCTGCTGGCCGCCTGGCGCCGGGGGCTGGCGCTCCTCTAGCTGCGGAACATCTCGTTCACCATCCCCTTGAACACGCCGAGGTTGGCGCCGGCGCGGCGGCGGGGAGTGGGCACCGCATTGGCCGGATTGAGGCACTCCGGCGCGAAGGTCACGTTGGTGGGGGCGGGACGCGCCGCCTGGGCCGCCCGCAGTTCGGCCGCCACTGCCTCGGCGGTGGTGAGCACCGGCTGGGCGGCGGGGGCTGCCGCGGGCTCGGGGGCCGCCGCTGCCTGGCCCACCGGCTCAGCGGCCGCCGGCGCAGCAGCGGCCGCAGCCGGAGCCGGAGCGGCCTGCACCGCGGCAGCGGGCGCCGCCGGCTGGCTCTCGGCGGGCTGGCTCGGGGCGGCCTTCTCCTCGGCCGGCTTGCTCTCAGGGGCCTTCTTGCCGACCTTGCTGAGGTCGAGGAAGAAGCTTTCCTTGCGCTTGAAGATCATCATCGCCGCCGGCACGTGGGCCGATTATCCGCTGCCCGCTGGCCCCCGCGGCCCCGGCCTTAGGGGTGTGCAACACACTGGGGCCGCCCGCCGCGGCCGCCGCCTTGGTTTCCCTCCTCGCCGCCTTCGATCCGGCAGCGTTGCCGGCGCCCCAGCAGCCCCTGGCCTGGCTGATCGCCCTGGCCCTCAACGGCGTGCTGATCGCCCTGGCCCAGCGCCTGCCCCTGCTCACCCCCGCCGGCTGGGTGCATGCCGGCATCCTCGGCACCGTGCTCTGGGGCTGCCTGGGGCCCCGCGGCTGGCTGGCGGTGGTGGGCTATCTGCTGCTCGGTTCGCTGGTCACCCGGCTGGGCCTGCGCCGCAAACAGGAGCAGGGCCTGGCCGAGGCCCGCGGCGGCCGGCGCGGACCCGAGAACGTGTGGGGGTCGGCCGCCACCGGCGCCCTGCTGGCGATGGCGATCGCCCTGGCGCCGCCGGCCCAGGTGCCCCTGCTGCTGGTGGGCTTCAGCGCCAGCTTCGCCGCCAAGCTGGCCGACACCTGCGGCAGCGAGATCGGCAAGCGCTGGGGCCGCCACACCGTGCTGATCACCAGCCTGCGGCCCGTGCCCCCCGGCACCGAGGGGGCGATCAGCCTGGAGGGCACCGCGGCCAGCCTGGTGGGCAGCGTGGTGATGGTGGCCCTGGCCCTGGTGCTGGGCCTGCTGCCCGGCCCCCCGGCTGCGCTCACCGTTGCCGGCGCCGCCCTGATCGCGGGGGTGGGCCTGGTGGCCACGCTGCTGGAGAGCGTGATCGGCGCCACCGCCCAGAGCCGCTACATCTGGCTCAGCAACGAACTGGTGAACGGCCTTCAGACCGCCCTGGCGGCGCTGCTGGCGATGCTCGCCTGGGCCTGGCTGGCGCCGGTGTGGGCCCTGGCCTGAAGGCAGGCGAACAGCGCCTCGCCCCGCCGGCGGCACGCACTGGCTGAGGGTCCCTGGTGCAGGGCCAGTTGCTTCCAGCTCAGGCCATCGATCCAGCGCCCTTCGATCAGCTCCCGGTCGGCCGGGCTGAAGCTGTCCAACTGGCCATGCAGCCACTGACGCTTGGGGTCGTCAGCCGCGCGCTGCCCCGGCAGGTCGTCGGCGCTGAGCCGATCCAGCAGGCGCTGGCCCTCCTCACCCGCGTCGCCCCAGCCGTCGCCGCCGGGGGCCGGAGCGTCGAGGCTGCTGAGCTGCAGGGCCCGCTTCACCCGGCCCGCCTCCTCCAGCCGCTCCAGGCTGCAGCCCAGGGCGTCGGCCAGTGCAGCGGCGCTGAGGACTGGCAAGCCGGCGCCGCGCCGCTGCTCCACCAGCTTCTCGGCCCGGCGCTGCAGCTCCCGCAGCCGCCGGGGGGTGTGCAGGGGCTGCTCCCGGTCGCGCTGCTCCTGGAGCATGGCGCCGCGGATGTAGGGCACCGCAAAGCTGCTCAGGGCCAGGCCGCGGCTCAGCTCGAAGGCCTCCACCGCCCGGATCAGCCCGAGGCAGCCGCTGGAGACGAGCTCATCGAAGGGCCGGCCACTGCGGCGGCTCTCCCGGTTGGCCACCAGCCGCACCAGGGCCAGGTTGTTCACCACCAGGGCATTGCGCCAGTGCAGCCGGGCCTGGGCGGCCCGGCTGCGGGCCAGCCGCTGGAGCAGGGTGCGGTTGCGCTCGTGATGGCTGCTGGGGCTGGGGCTGGAGGTGGCGCGCCCAGGGGTGCTGGCGCCGGCTGGGCGGGTCTGGCGACGTGAAAGGGTCATGGCCGGGAACGATGGGGACCGTGGTTTCACGGTTCTCCCGGCCGCAAGCCCGTTCCTCACCCCGTCCGGCCCCGGCGCTCACCCGGATGGGGGATGGCGCCCGCCTCAGCGCCAGGCTGTGCCCAGGTGCAGCGGCTGCAGCCCCGCCCACTCCAGCAGCGCCGACCAGCGCTGCACCCGCTCAAACACCTGCCGGTGCCCCTCGCTGTTGAGGTGCAGACCGTCGCCGCACAGCCAGGCGGGCCAGTCGGGATCGGCGAGCAGCTCGTCGAGCAGGGGCAGAAAGGGCACATCGGCCTCCAGGCAGGCCTCCTCCAGCAGCCCCTCGTAGCGGCGCACCTGCTCGAGGCCATACCAGAGCACATCGGCGAAGGGCATCGCCGCCTCCTGCACCGGAGTGAGTCCCAGCACCAGCACCGGGGCCCTGGCCCGCGCCCGCAGCAGCAGTTGCTTGAGGCCGTAGAGGAAGCCCTCCGGCTCCAGCTGGGGGCGACCGTCGGGCCGTCCCACCCGGGCGCTGTCGTTGAGGCCCGTGGCCAGCAGGATGCCGTGGGGCTGCTGACGGCGCAGCTCGCCGCGGCAGGCCACCTCCGCCTGCAGCCGGGCCGCCACCCGCTCCAGACCATCACCGCGCACCCCCAGGGGGTAGAGCACCGGCGCCTGGGGCAGGCCCATCCAGTGGCGCCGCAGGCGCTCGCACCAGCCCCCCTCCAGGGGATCCCCCCAGCCGTACACGCCGCTGTCGCCCAGCACGATCAGCTTGCGGGGCACGGCGGCGGGCATCGGCAGCGGCAGCGGTCAAAACTGGGCCTGATCCTGCACCACCCCCGACCGGCCCGGCTGTTCGGCCGTGCGGCCACCAGGCAGCATTGGACCAGGCACGGGCGGAACCTCAGGCGTGGCAGACAGCGGGGCGACGCCGGAGCGTGTGGCTGTGGAGGCCTTCCTGGCCGGCGCCGGGCCGCTGGTGGATGTGCGCAGCCCGGCCGAGTTCGCCCAGGGCCACATCCCCGGCGCCCGCAACCTGCCCCTGTTCGATGACGCCGGACGGGCCGCGGTGGGTACCACCTACAAGCAGCAGGGGCGGCAGGCGGCAGTGCTGTGCGGCCTGGCCCTGGTGGGGCCGCGGCTGGAGGCGATGGCCGCCCAGCTGGCCGGCTGGGCCGCCGCCAGCCCCGGCCAGCCCCTGCGCCTGCTGTGCTGGCGGGGGGGCATGCGCAGCGCCAGCGTCGCCTGGCTGGCGGGCCAGCTGGATCTGCCGGTGCTGCTGCTGGAGGGCGGCTACAAGGCCTACCGGCGCTGGGCGCTTGAGCTGTTCGAGCAGCCCTGGCCCTTGCGCCTGCTGGGTGGCCGCACCGGCACCGGCAAGACCGACCTGCTGCTGGCCCTGGCGGCGCGGGGGGTGGCGGTGGTGGACCTGGAGGGCCTGGCCCACCACCGCGGCAGCAGCTTCGGGGGCCTGGGTCTGCCGCCCCAGCCCAGCAGCGAGCACTACGAAAACCGCCTGGCCCTGGCCCTCCGCCGCCTGGCGGCGGCGGAGCAGATCTGGCTGGAGGCCGAGAGCGCCCAGGTGGGCCGCTGCCGCATCCCCGCCGGCCTCTGGCGGCAGATGCAGGCGGCGCCGGCCCTGGAGGTGCAGCGCCCCCTGGAGCAGCGCCTGGCCCAGCTGGTGCGCATCTACGGCGTGCAGGACCCGGGGCAGCTGGCCGAGGCCACCCGCCGCATCGCCCGACGCCTCGGGCCCCAGCGCACCGCCGCCGCCCTCGAGGCGATCGCGGTGCGCGACTGGACCGCCGCCTGCCGCCAGATGCTCGACTACTACGACCGCTGCTACGACCACGACCTCAGCGCCCACGCCAGCGAGCCGGTGGAGCTGGGCGAGCTCGGCGCCGAGGCGGCGGCCGCGCTGCTGCTGGAGCGGGGGCTGGTGAAGGCCGCCGCGCCCCTCAGCCCGCCAGCAGGCGCCGGCGCAGGCGGTCGCTGAGGTCTTCCCCCAGCAGCGTCAGGGCGGCGTACACCAGCATCAGCGCCGCCAGTTCATCGACGGCGAAGGAGCTCAGGGCCTCCAGCAGCTGGCTGCCCAGGCCCGTGGCCCCCACCAGGCCCACCACCACCGATTCGCGCAGGATCACATCGGCCCGGTAGGCGCCGTAGGCCAGGTAGGGCCTGGCCAGGGCGCTGAAGCGCCCGTAGAGCAGCGCCAGCCGCGGGCCGCTGCCGGCGCTGAGCAGGGCCTGCTCGGTGGTTTCGCCGCGGTGCTCGGCACTCTCCAGCAGCAGCCGGCCCAGCACCCCCAGGTTGTGCAGGGCCAGGGCCAGGGCGCCGGTGACCACCCCGGGATGCAGCACGAACAGCAGCAGCAGGGCGATCAGCGGCGGTGGCCACAGCCGCCCCAGGGCCCAGAGCCCCTGCACCGCCGCCCGGCCCAGGGGCCAGGGGCGCACCAGCAGCAGCAGCAGCGGCGCCACCCCCACCGCCAGGGCCGCGGCCAGCAGGGTGAGGCTGAGGGTGTTGCCCACCAGGGTGGGCCAGGGCAGGGCCGCCACCGCCCCCCAGTCAGCGGGGGGCAGGGGCGGCAGCGGTTGCCAGCGCAGCAGGCTGCGCGGGTCCACCTCCAGGCTCCAGGCCACCGCCACCAGCACGGGCAGCAGCAGCGCGGCGCCGAGCAGCAGCTCCCGGCCGCTGCGTCCCACGGCGCTGGCCGTGTCCCGTCCGCTGGCCTCCGTGGCCTGGGGGCTGAGGCTGAGGCGGGGCGGCATCGTCCAGCGCAGCCGCAGCCAGCCCACCAGCCGCTCCAGCAGCAGCATCGCCGCCAGCAGCAGCCACAGGCCCGTCCACAGTTCGCTGAACAGCAGCGACTGCAGCGTCAGCCGCAGTTCGGTGCCCAGACCCCCGAGGCCGAACACCCCCAGCAGGGTGGCGCTGCGCAGGGCGCATTCCAGGCGGTAGCCGCCGTAGCTGAGCACCTGGGGCAGCAGCGGTGGACCCATGGCCGTGAGCAGGGCGGCCGGCGCGGCCACGCCCCCGGTGCGCAGGGCCGCCAGGCTGCTGGTGGGCAGGGCGTCGAGCTGGTCGCTCACCACCCGCGCCACCAGGGCGCCGAAGGGGATGGCGATCGCCAGCACCGCCACCGCCGGCTGCAGGCCCACCAGCTGCAGCAGGATCAGACCCCAGAGCAGCTCGTGGATCGAGCGCGGCAGCGCCAGCAGCCGCCGGATCAGCTCCGCCGGCCACAGCCGCCCGCTGCACTGGCGCCACACCAGCCGCGAGCTCAGCGCCCCCAGCACCAGCCCCAGCACCAGGCTCAGGGCCCAGCCCAGCAGGGCCATGCCCACGGTCACGCCCAGGCCCCGCAGGGCGGAGCCGAGCACCAGCGGATCGAGGGACGGACGCAGGGCCGCCAGCGCGAACCGGCCCACCAGGCTCCAGCCGCCGCCGTGGCTGAGGCCCGGCAGCAGCAGCGCCAGGGGCACCAGCGCCAGGGCGGGCAGCAGCACCCACAGGGGCGTTCCCACCCTCGCGCTCATGGCGCCGCGCCCGCATACAGGGCCTCGAGCAGGCCGGCGTCAAGCGCCGCCACCGGCCGGTCGAATTGCACCCGGCCCGCCCGCAGCCCCACCACCCGGTCGAAGCCGGCCAGCAGGTCGGGACGGTGCAGGCTGAGCAGCAGGGCCCTGGGCGGGCGGCCGGCCTCCAGCAGCAGCTCCAGCAGCTCGGCCGCCAGGCGCGGATCAAGGCTGGCCAGGGGCTCATCGGCCAGCAGCAACAGCGGCTCCTGGCGCAGCAGCCGGCCCAGGGCCACCCGCTGCCGCTGGCCCCCCGAGAGGGCCGCCACCGGCTGATCGAGCAGGGCTGGATCCAGATCCAGCCGCCGCAGCACGGCGGCGCAGGCGGCGCTCTCCAGCGGCAGCAGCAGGTTGAGCAGGGCCCGCGGCCAGCCCCACTGGCCCAGGCGGCCGGCGTTGAGGTTCTGCTGCACGCTCAGCTCCTCGATCAGGCGCAGGTCCTGCCAGAGGGTGCCGATGCGGCGCTGCTGGCGGCGTCGCGCCCGGGCCCCCCGCGCCAGCTCATGGCCCTGCCAGCGCAGCGATCCCCGGTCGGGGGTGATGAGGCCATTGGCCACCGCCAGCAGGGTGCTCTTGCCGGCGCCGCTCGGCCCCAGCAACGCCACCCGCTCGCCGGCCCGCAGCCGCAGCGACACCCCCTCCAGGCGGGGCTGGCCGCGGCCGCGCACGTGGATCCCCTCCAGTTCCAGCACCGCGGCCGGATCCATCAGCGGATCTTGCCGATCTGGCGCCCCACCGCCTCGATGGCCTCGTACTGCTCGTTGCTCGCCGGCACGAAGGTTTCGGCGCCGAACAGCTCCAGGATCTGGGCCTGGCGGGGGTTGTCGGGGCTGAGGCTCGTGAAGGCCCGCTCCAGCCGTTCGCTGAAGCCGCGGCCGTACTCCTCATCGAGGTTGGGCTGCACCACCCAGGTGTAGTTGGCGTAGCCCGGGGTGCGCCAGATCGCCACCACCTGGTCGGTGTCCACCTTGCCCTCCCTGAGACGGCTCAGCCACACCTCCTCGTTCACCACCCCGGCGTCGTAGGTGCCGCTCTGCACCAGGGCGATCAGGGCATCGTGGCTGCCGCTGAAGCCCGGGTTGCCACCGGCGAAATCGCTCAGCGCCACGCCCGCCTGGGTGAGGTAGTACTGGGGCATCAGGCGGCCGGAGGTGGAACTCTCCGAGCCGAAGGTGAAGCGCTTGCCCTTCAGCTGCTGCAGGCCGCTCTGATCCTCGAACGGCGTCAGGCCGCTGCGGGGGTTGGCGATGAACACGCTGTGGAAGGAGCGGTCGATGTCGCGCTGGGCCAGCGCCCGGGCGCCGGGCTTCTGCAGCCAGGCCTGCACGCCGGTGAGGCCGCCGAACCACACCAGGTCGAGATCGCCGGTGCGGAAGGCGCTCACGGCGGCGGTGTAGTCGGTGACGGGCACGAAGCGCACCGGCACCTCCAGCTGCTCGCTCAGCTCATCGGCCACCAGGCCGTAGAGGCGGTTGAGTTTCTCGGGGTTCTGGTCGGGGATGGCACCGATGCGCAGCACCCGCTTCTCGTTCGGACGGGCGGCTTCACTGGTGGCGCCATCTGCACCGGCGTTGCCGTCGGTGCGGGGGGAGCAGGCCGTTGGCAGCAGGCCGATCAGCAGCAGGCCGGCGAGCGCAACGGCCCAACGTTCTCGGGTGGTCAAGGGTCGAAACGGAAACGACGACCCGATGCTGCCCCATGCCCGGGGCTACAGGCTGCTGAGGAAGCGCCGCAGCCGCGCCAGACCGTCGTCGATCGTGGCCGGCCCGGCGGCGCAGGAGAGGCGGATGCAGCGGTCGTCGCCGAAGGCGCCCCCCGGCACCACCGCCAGCCCCACCTCATCCAGCAGCCGGTTGCTCAGCTGCATCGAGTCGAGGCCGAAGCGGCTGAGGTCGGGGAAGGCGTAGAAGGCACCCTCCGGGGGGTGCAGGGTGATGCCCTCGATCGCCCGCAGGCCGTCGCTGAGCAGGGTGCGGCGGCGGCTGAACTCAGCCGCCATCTCCTGCACGCAGTCGCGCGGGCCGTTCACCGCCGCCAGGGCGCCGTACTGGGCGAAGGTGCACACGTTGCTGGTGGTCTGGCTCTGCAGGGCGGCGGCCGCGGCGATCACCGCTTCCGGGCCCACCAGCCAGCCCACGCGCCAGCCGGTCATCGCCCAGCCCTTGGCACAGCCATTGACGATGAACACCCGATCGGCCAGGTCGGGGGCCAGCCCTGCCAGGCTGATGTGCTCGTGGCCGGGATCCACCAGGAACTCGTAGATCTCGTCGCACACCACCGCCACCTGGGGATGGCGGCGCAGCACGTCCGCGATCGCTTCCAGCTCGCCGCGGTTGAGCACGGTGCCGGTGGGATTGCCGGGGCTGTTCAGCACCAGCAGCCGGCTGGCCGGTGTGATCGCCGCCTCCAGCTGCCCGGCGGTGAGCCGGAAGCCCTGGCCGGCGCTGCTGGCGAGCTCCACCACCCGGGCGCCGGCCATGCGGGCGATCTCCGGGTAGCTGAGCCAGTAGGGCGAGGGCAGCAGCAGCTCGTCGCCGCTCTGCAGCAGCACCTGGAAGAGGTTGTAGAGGGCCTGCTTGCCGCCGTTGGTCACCAGCACCTCGGCGGCGGTGGTGGGGCGGCCGTTCTCGCGGCCGGTCTTGGCGGCGATCGCCTCGCGCAGGGCCGGTTCACCGGCGGCGGGTCCGTAGCGGGTGAGGCCGGCGGCGAGGGCCTCGGCGGCGGCCCGGCGGATGAACTCCGGCGTCTCGAAGTCGGGTTCGCCGGCACTGAGGCTGCAGATGTCATGGCCGTCGGCCTTGAGCTGCTTGGCCCTGGCGGCGATCGCCAGGGTGAGGGAGGGCTGCAGGGCCTTGGCGCGCTCGCTCAGCCGCTCGGCCGGGCTGATGCGGAGCGCCGGCCTGGGAGCGGGCATCGCGGGGGCGGTGGGGGGGGCGACCAGGGTGTGGGGCGCAACCGGAGGCTGGGCAGACACCAGTGCCTGGGGCAAGACGGGTGCCTGAGGCGAGACGGGTGCCTGAGGCAAGACCGTGGTGGGAATCAACAGGGCGCTGGGAGCGGGGCCCGGGGCGCTGGG
>REEV01000005.1 GCA_007694915.1 Cyanobium sp. PLM2.Bin73
GAAGATCTCTGCGCCCGGCTGCCGACTTGCGGGCTGCTGCCGTCCCGCCGACGCCAGAACACTCGGTACCAGGCCATTGCCCTCGACCCACCCCTCAGGTGCGGGCCGGCACCCGCGTGCTCATCGACTGCAGGTTCACCGGCACCCCGGCGCTGTCATTCCCACCCTCCGCAGTGGATTGGTAGAGCCCACCCACTGCGCTGCCGGATCTCGTGTTCGCACAGGGAGCAGGCCATGCCTCCTGTTGCCGTGGCGAGAGCCCGCTCTAAAGTTGGTCATCTAGATGGTCAACGGCCATGGTGCAGGTGACGGTGGCGGAAGCCAAGACCCAGCTCTCCAGCCTTCTGGATGCGGTGGAGGCTGGGCAGGCGGTGGTGATCACCCGCCGCGGCAAGGCCATCGCCGAGCTGGTGCCTCGCTGCAGCGTCCGTGATCTGCTGCCCCAGCTCGAAGCCCTCCGTGGCTCGTTGCCCGAGCAACCGACCACTGGCGTGGAGACCATGCGGGCGCTGCGGGATGAGCCCGGCGCCTGATGCTCTACCTCGACACGTGCGTGTTGCTGGCGGTGCTGACGCCGGAGGCGCATTCCGCCACGGCGACGGCGTTTCTCGCTGAGGCCAGTGCACCGCTGGCGATCAGCTCCTGGAGTGTCACCGAGCTCCATTCCGCCCTCGGCCTGAAGGTGCGCACCAAGGCCCTGAGCCAGGCGCAAGCCGAGGCGGTGCTGCAGGGTTTTGCGCGCAGCCTGGCGCCGGGCCTGCTGGTGCTGGAACTGGAGCCGCAGGATTTTCGCAATGCCAACGCCTGCCTACGCGGCTGGACCACGACCTTGCGAGCGGCCGATGCCCTGCACCTGGCCATCGCCAGCGGCCGTGGGGCCACCCTCTGCAGCCTGGATGCTCCGTTTGTGGCGGCGGCCCAACAGCTGGGGCTGGACGCACAGTTGCTTGATGCACGGGAAGGCCCCCGCAGTGATTGAGCGCGGCAGGATCGCGCCCCCCAGCGAAGGGATGTCGAGTTCGGTGATCAGACGTCTGCGCTCTTGTTTGAGCTCTTGCGCCGGGATAGAGCAGAAGCAGATGACAGTGCTCCGATGCAGCTTGCCGTGCCGTGCTCCTGGCCCGGTGACGTGGTGGGCGTGATGGCCACCAGCTACTGCCCGCAGTTCATCGGGCGGATCGACGTGATCCACTGGACTACCGATCCCGTCTGGATCAGCCTCATCGATGTGGATACCGGTGAGTGGCACTCAGCTCAACTCCAGCATGTGGTGGGAAAACTGACGGATCGTGACCCGGCACCTCGGTCTGCGCCGCAGTCTTCGCTGGGCCCACCACCTACTGATGATCCCCCCGGCATCGCAATCGTGTTCGCGAACTGAATCGCGCCGGTTCCCATTACGGCAATGGGATCGGACCTCGACACCTGCATGCAGCAGCTGCTCTCAGGGGCAGCCAGCACCGTGGTTGCATGCTACGGCCACCGGTCCGATCAGGACGGTGCAGAGCGGATGGGGAGGAGATGGCGCAGGGTTCGTTCATTGCACCGATTCAGCTATGCTTTATGGTCTGACAAGTCATTCTCACTCCCATGCTCACCGGCCCCGATCTGCTCGCCAAGGTCAAGGAACTGGGCGACGCCAGCAAGTCCGAACTGGTGCGCGAATGCGGCTACGTCAGCACCAAGAAAGACGGCTCTGAGCGTCTCAACTTCACCGCCTTCTACGAGGCCCTGCTGGAAGCCAAGGGTGTCAGCCTCGGCGAGAGCGGCCAGGGCCGCGGCAAGGGTGGCCGCAAGCTCAGCTACGTCACCAAGGTGCAGTTCAACGGCAACCTGCTGGTGGGCAAGGCCTACACCGCCCAGCTGGGCCTGGAGCCCGGCGATGAGTTCGAGATCAAGCTGGGCCGCAAGCAGATCAAGCTGATGCCGATCGGTGCGGCCGACGAGGAGGAGTGACGCAGCCCCAAAGCCCAAGGCAGCAGTGGCGTTCGGTTAGCCCCACTGACCTTCAAGTTCAGCGGGTGTATCCATGAATCAGAGGCCCCGACCCGGGCGGTGCGAGTCCAAAACCCGGCAACCGGCCTAAAGGCGCCCTCAACTGGGCGCCTTTTTGATGGCCCTCCGTTGCACCATGGAATCAGCCTGGGTCGCACGCGATGTTGATCACCACGACCCCCAGCATTGAGGGCCGCCCTGTCCGCCACATCCTTGGCCTGGTGCATAGCGAGACGATCCTGGGGGCCAACCTGTTCCGGGATCTGCTCGCCAGCCTGCGCGACATCGTGGGAGGCCGGGCCCGGGCCTACGAAGCAACGCTGATCCGGGCCCGGGAGATGGCCATGGAGGAACTGGAGCGCCGGGCTCGCCTGCTGGGTGCTGACGCCGTGGTGGGCGTCCATCTCGATGTCGAGGTGCTGGGCAAGGCCGGCGGAATGGTGATGGTGTGTGCCATGGGCACCGCAGTGGAACTCATGCCCCCAGGCACCCTGCCTCCGCCGCCCCCAACATTTCCCAGGACGTAGCGGTGACACAGCCCCTCCAGCAGCGCCTGCTCGCCCACCTCCACGAGCTGGCCCGGCCGCGCCACGCCCAGTGGGACCGGCTGGGCCTGATGCGCGTGCGCGCCTACATCCACGAGCAGCTCGCCGCCCTGGGCCCGGTGGAGGAGCA
>REEV01000004.1 GCA_007694915.1 Cyanobium sp. PLM2.Bin73
CGGCAGGATGGCCGCCTCACCACGGGATCTGCAGCCTGTGCGCGATCAGAGCGCGGTCACGCCAGCCAGCCCGGCGGCAGCGCCCAGTCGCCTGGCCCGCAAGCTCAGCGCCAGCGATGCGGTGGTGATGGGTCTGGGGGCCATGGTGGGCGCCGGCATCTTCGCGGTGATCGGGCCGGCGGTGGCGGTCGCCGGCAGCGGCGCCCTGGTGGCCCTGCTGCTGGCTGCCCTGGTGGCCTTCTGCAACGCCACCTCCTCGGCCCAGCTGGCGGCCCTGTATCCCGAATCCGGCGGCGCCTACGTGTATGGGCGCCGGCGGCTGGGGCCCTTCTGGGGCTATCTGGCCGGCTGGGGTTTTGTGGTGGGCAAGCTGGCCAGCTGCACCGCCATGGCCCTCACCTTCGCCAGCTATGTGGCGCCCACGTTGATGCGGCCCCTGGCGGTGGCGGCGGTGCTGGCGCTCACCGTGGTGAACCTGCTGGGGGTGAAGAAAACGGCCCGGCTCACCCGCTGGATCGTGGCGGTGGTGCTGCTGGCCCTGGCCGCCGTGATTGCGGCGGTGCTGCTGGGTGGTGAGGCCTCGTTCACCCGCCTGACGGCCGCGCTGGACTGGCGCCCCCAGGCCATCCTCCAGGCGGCGGGGCTGTGGTTCTTCGCCTTCTCGGGCTATGCCCGGCTGGCGACCCTGGGGGAGGAGGTGGTGGACCCGAGCCGCACGATTCCGCGCGCCATCCCCCTGGCCCTCGGCCTCACCCTGATCCTCTATCTCGCCGTGGCGCTCTCGGCGCTGCTGGCGGTGGATGCCGAGCTGCTCGGCCAGGCCCCGGCGCCGCTGGTCACAGCCGTGCAGGCCGGTCGCTTCGCCGCCTGGAGCCCGATCGTGCAAGTCGGTGCCGCGGTGGCCTCGCTGGGGGTGCTGCTGTCGCTGATCGTGGGCGTGAGCCGCACCACCTTCGCGATGGCGGCCAACCGCGATCTGCCCCCCTGGTTCGCCAGCGTCCATCCGCGCACCCAGGTGCCGCACCGGGCCGAACTGGCGGTGGGCCTGATCGTGGCGGTGCTGGTGGCGCTGGGTGATCTGCGTTCGGCGATCGGCTTCAGCGCCTTCACCGTGCTGCTCTATTACGCCGTCACCAACGCCGCCGCCCTGCGGCTGGCGCCGGCCGAGCGCCGCTGGCCCCGCGGCCTGGCCGTGGCGGGGCTGCTGGGCTGTGTGCTGCTGGCCTTCAGCCTGCCGCCGGCTTCGGTGCTGGGCGGTGGGCTGGTGCTGCTGATCGGTGCGGGGCTGTATGGGTTCAGCCGTGCAGCGGCGCCCAGGCCATGGTGGCGTTGAACTGCTCGCACCAGATCAGCACCGATCCCTGGCGGCTCAGATCGATGGAGTCCGGCAGCACGTAGGTCTGGGCGCCGGACGCCGATCTCAGCGGCGCAATCACCGTGTAGCTGCCCTCCCGGAGCGGATAGGCCGGTGGCTTGCTGCCCACCAGGGGGGTGCTGGAGGGGCTCACGGCCACCTTCAGATCCGGTGCCGATTCGCTGGTGCGGAAATCGTCGCTGAACACCAGCAGCGTGCGGTCGCCGTCACGGCGCACCGTGACGCTGCCGCGCACCGGCTTCTCGGCCTGGCGGAAGGTGTGGGTCGTGGTCTCCGCCGCCTGGGAGGGCGGGGGAGTGCCCGCCTGCAGCAGGGCGGTGCCGCCGCCGAGGGCCGCGAGGGCCAGGGACCAGGCCAGGATGGTGGTGCTGGGTCGCATGGTGGATGGATGCCGACTGCAGGCCACTACCCGTGAACCAGCCGCGCGGATTGGCGGATGGCCTGCGGCTGCCGGCGGTGGCGCTGCCGCTGGGGCTCTACGTGCTCCTGCGCGGTCTCGATGCGCCGGTGCTGAAGCGGCTGCAGGAGCTCGGCCTGCAGCACCAGGTGAACGGCGAGAACCCGATCAGCTTCTGCAACGTGTTCTTCTTCGCCCAGCTGGTGGTGGGTGTGGCCGCCCTGCTGGGCGGGCGGCGGCAGGTGGGCCCCGCCCTGGCCGCGCTCACCACGCCCCAGCGTTGGCTGCTGGCGACGGACACGCTGCTGGGGCGTTTCCTCGCTCCGGTGGCCTACTTCACCGCCCTGCAGTCGCTCTCGGTGATCAGCCAGACGCTGCTGTTCGCCCTGGTGCTGCCGCTGTCAGCCCTGCTGGCCCGGGCCCTGCTCGCTGAGCCCCTGCCCCGGGCCTTCCTGCCCAGCCTGGTGCTGATCAGCGCCGGCCTGCTGCTGCCCCAGCTGGCAGCGACGACATCGCCCGGGCCGATGGACGATCCCTCGGGGCTGGTGTGGGCGCTGCTGGCGGTGCTGGCCTTCAGCGCCGCGGCCCTCACCGGCCGCCGGATCGCGGCCGCCGGCATCCCGCCGGTGCTGAGTGTGGGCGTGGGCTCCCTGGTGTCGGCCCTGGTGTTCGCGGTGCTGGCGGTGATCCTCTACGGCCCCGGCCACTTCCTGCTGCTGCGGCTGTGGTGGGTGGTGGGCGTGATCCTGATCTATGCCCTGAGCCTGTCGCTGGGCAGCGAGCTGGCCCTGCGCCACGCCTACCGCCATGCCGGCGTGGCCACGGTGTCGCTGTGGGGCAGCCTCACGATCGCCGTGGCGGTGCTCGCCGCCGCCCTGCTGCTCGGCGAGCCGCT
>REEV01000003.1 GCA_007694915.1 Cyanobium sp. PLM2.Bin73
TGGTGATCGCCAGCGGCAATGCCGGCAAGGTGCGCGAATTCGGCCACCTGCTGGCCGGGTTGCAGTTGCAGATCCGCCCCCAGCCCGAGGGCCTGGAGGTGGAGGAAACGGGCGACACCTTCGCCGAGAACGCCCGGCTGAAGGCCTCGGCCGTGGCCCGCGCCAGCGGCTGCTGGGCCCTGGCCGACGATTCCGGCCTGAGCGTGAGCGCCCTGGGCGGCGCCCCCGGCGTGCACTCCGCCCGCTATGCCCCCAGCGACCCCGAGCGCATCGCCCGCCTGCTGCGGGAGCTGGACGGCGCAGGCGACCGCTCGGCCCGGTTCACCGCCGCCCTGGCGGTGGCCGATCCCAGCGGCACCATCCGCCTCGAGGTGGAGGGCATCTGCCCGGGCGAAATCCTTGAGGAGCAACGCGGCACAGGCGGCTTCGGCTACGACCCGGTGTTCTTCGTGCCCGAGGCCGGCCTCACCTACGCCGAGATGGACAAGGCTCTCAAGGGCCGCATCGGCCACCGGGGCCAGGCCTTTGCCCTGCTGGCGCCGCAGCTGCGGGAGCTGCTGGGTGCAGGGTTGTGAATCCTGGGCGGCGGGTCGGGTGGATGGCCGGGTCAAGGAGTGGCAGCACGATCAGGACCAAGCAGAGGAAGGATCCTTCCTGTAACCATCACCAGAACTTCAGAAGAAGCTCGCTCCATCAGCCTGGCTTTAACGTAGGGCTGCTTCCAGCCTGCTCACGGCCTGTCAGCGCTGTGAATTCAAGCCAAACCAAGCCCCCGCGATCAGGGATAGACCAGGACTTGCGGGAGATGAGCCGACGTTCGTAGCAGCCATGCCAGACGCGACCATGCCCGGCGGAAGACGATCCCATGCAGTCGTCATCGGAGCCGGATGGGCAGGCTGGGGCGCAGCCAAGGCACTCTGTGAAGCCGGTATTCGTGTCACGTTGATTGATGGGATGCCCGATCCAACAGGCAGAACACCAATCACAACCAAAAGCGGCAAACCTTTCGAGGCAGGCACCAGAGGTTTTTGGAAAGACTATCCCAATATCAATGCGCTCACCGACGAACTCGGCGTTGGCGATATCTTCACTGACTTCACATCCAGTGCCTTCTGGTCGCCCGATGGGTTAGAAGCAACAGCGCCTGTCTTTGGAGAGTCACCCCAATGGCCAAGTCCCCTTGGCCAGATGGTGGCAACAATCACCAACTTCACACGACTACCCATTCAAGACCGGCTCAGCATCGCAGGGCTTCTCTATGCGATGCTTGACCTCTATCGCAGCGACAAGATATTCCAGCAGTACGACGATCTCGATGCGCAATCACTCTTTGTCAAGCTCGGCATCAGCGAGCGACTCATCAATGAGTTCTTGCGCCCCACCTTGCTGGTTGGCTTGTTCAAGCCGCCCGAAGAGCTTTCGGCTGCGGTCACCATGGAGCTCCTCTATTACTACGCCCTGGCCCACCAAGACTCATTTGATGTCCGCTGGATCAAGTCGAAAAGCATCGCCGAACATCTGTTTGCGCCTCTGAGCCGAAGGCTGATCTCCCGCCATCATCTGCAGGTCCTTGGGGGAACATTGGTGAAACGGGTGACGATGTCGTCTGACTCGCAGCGCGTCAGCTCGGTTGAGCTTAAGAACGTAGCCACCCAAACAGTTCAGGTGATTGACGATGTGGATGCTGTGGTCCTGGCCGTTGGTGTCAAAGGGCTCAAGGCTCTGATGGCTCAATCTCCAGAACTCAGCAAGGCAGCACCAGAGCTTGTTAGCGCTGCTTCGCTTGGTGCCATCGATGTGGTGTCAGCACGTCTATGGCTGGATCGTTATGTTCCAATCGCTTACCCGGCCAACGTGTTCTCCCGCTTCGAATCACTGAAGGGCGCTGGAGGCACTTTTTTCATGCTGGATCAGCTGCACCAAGATGCGCAACAGGCTCTCTGGGGTGATGAGCAGCCCCAGGGCTCGGTGGTCGCCAGCGACTTTTACAACGCATCGGCCATCGCAGCGATGAGCGATCAAGAGATCATTGATCGGCTCACGCATGACCTGCTTCCCATCGCTCATCCGGAATTCACCAATGCCAGGGTGGTTGATTCCGAGGTGCGGCGCTATCCAGGCTCGGTGTCGCTCTTTTCTCCGGGCAGTTTCAGAAAACGGCCACCCTTGGAAACCTCAGTGGAGTCGATCGTCTGCGCTGGTGACTGGGTGCGGATGGGCGACAAAGAACATGGAGCCAAGGCACTGTGTCAGGAACGGGCCTATGTGTGCGGGCTGGAGGCAGGGAACTCCCTGATCCGGCGCAAGATTGTCAACGGTGCCGATCACTCGCATCCCGTTCTGCCCATTCGGGCAGACGAGCCACAAGTCGTTCTAGGCCGTGCTCTCAACAAGCTCGTGATGGATCCAATCGAAGCCCTTGGTCTGAAACTGCCGTGGTTCAACTCCTAACGCTGCCTCTGAGTGGCAGGCATGGAACCTGCGGTGGCCCAGCAAAGAGCTGGTGGTGGCCTGTTCACTTGAGGGGTGTGTTCGAAGTGTCGCTTCTCCATAGGCAACCTCAGGAGACCTTCGCATCTACTGGAGGATCCATGGCAACTACGGGCTGACCAAAGGAATCGTTTGCCTTCCATGGCGGCGGTAGACATGGATGTCGCTATCGGTAGT